>CAJBIA010000093.1 GCA_903953055.1 uncultured Methylophilaceae bacterium | reverse complement strand
GGATCTGCTGGCGGTTTTGTGACCGTTCGCCCGGCTGTCAAAGCCAAGTCCACAACAGCGAAAGGAGCGAACTGATGCAGCTCGAACTCCTGAATGACCAAGGTCAGGCTACTTCCAAATACGAAGCGCCAGAGACTGTTTTCGGTCGCGCATACAACGAAGACCTGGTGCACCAGGTGGTTGTGGCCTTTCAAGCCAATGCGCGCCAAGGCACGCGGGCTCAAAAAGACCGCGAGCAAGTGCACCACTCGACCAAGAAGCCTTTCAAGCAAAAGGGAACGGGCCGCGCGCGTGCCGGTATGACTTCTTCGCCCCTGTGGCGCGGAGGCGGTCGTATTTTCCCGAACATGCCTGATGAAAACTTCAGCCAGAAAATCAACAAAAAGATGTACCGCGCCGGTATGGCTGCGATCCTGTCGCAGCTGGCCCGCGAAGGCCGTCTTGCTGTGGTGGACTCGCTGACCGTTGATTCGCCCAAGACCAAGCCTCTGGCGGCTAAGTTCAAAGCGATGAACCTGCAATCCGTTTTGGTGATTGCCGACGAAGTCGACGAGAACCTGTACCTGGCCTCCCGCAACCTGGTCAACATCCTGGTTGTTGAGCCCCGCTATGCGGACCCCGTGTCCCTGGTGCACTACCGCAAGGTTCTGGTCACCAAGGCTGCAATGGACAAACTCAAGGAGATGTTCGCATGAGCCACGGTCCTCAACTATCCAAATTCGACGAAGGTCGTTTGATGCAGGTTCTGATTGCGCCTATCGTGTCTGAAAAAGCCACGATGGTTGCTGAGAAGAACAATGTCGTCACCTTCAAGGTGCTCCAAGACTCCACCAAATATGAAATCAAGGCCGCTGTGGAATTGATGTTCAAGGTTGAAGTCAAGGGCGTGTCTGTCGTCAACACCAAAGGCAAAAGCAAGCGTTTTGGCAAATCCATGGGTCGCCGCGACAACGTTCGCAAAGCCTATGTGATGCTCAAACCTGGTCAAGAGCTGAACCTCGGCGGGGAGGCTGCGTAATCATGGCTGTCATTAAAATGAAACCTACTTCTCCAGGCCGTCGTGGCGTGGTGAAGATTTCGCGTGATCACCTGTACAAAGGTGCTCCGCACGCTGCCTTGCTGGAGCCACAATTCCAGCACGCCGGCCGCAACAACAATGGTCACATCACCACCCGTCACAAGGGCGGCGGTCACAAGCACCATTACCGTGTGGTCGACTTCCGTCGTCTGAAGGATGGCATCCCCGCGAAGGTGGAGCGTATTGAATACGATCCCAACCGTTCCGCGCACATTGCTTTGTTGTGCTACGCCGATGGCGAGCGCACCTACATCATTGCGCCTCGCGGTTTGGAAGTTGGTGCTTCCGTGATGAGTGGCTCTGAAGCCCCCATCCGTGTCGGCAACACCTTGCCCGTGCGCAACATCCCTGTGGGTTCCATCATCCACTGCGTGGAGTTGCAAGTCGGTAAGGGCGCGCAGATCATCCGCTCTGCGGGTACCTCTGCCACCTTGTTGGCGCGTGAAGGCACCTACGCCCAAGTGCGTCTGCGCTCGGGTGAAGTTCGCAAGATCCACATCGACTGCCGTGCAACCATCGGCCAAGTCGCCAACGAAGAGCACAGCCTGCGCCAACTCGGCAAGGCAGGTGTCAAGCGTTGGATGGGTATTCGTCCTACCGTTCGCGGTACCGTCATGAACCCTGTGGATCACCCACACGGTGGTGGCGAAGGCAAGACCGGCGAAGGCCGTCATCCAGTGGATCCTTGGGGTAATCTGACCAAGGGCTACCGTACCCGTAACAACAAGCGCACGCAGGTCATGATCGTGTCGCGTCGCAAGAAGTAAGGGG
>CAJBIA010000092.1 GCA_903953055.1 uncultured Methylophilaceae bacterium | reverse complement strand
CTCGTAATCTAAATAGGTAGAATGGGGATCAAGTCCTGCAAGCGCCCCTGTAATTGCATCATTGAATAATTTGTTGTCATCAATATCTTCCACATAATTATTTTTGATCACTGAATATACTTCAGCAAATTTCTTTAACTGTTCCCGTGGATAATCATTGAGCGATTCCGTTGCCGCTAATGACTGCAGGCTAAAGAACATGGCAATTCCCAGCATGCATACAGATTTTTTATTGAGGAACATAAGGGTTTCCTAAAGTTAAATGAATTAAATGGTGATACTTATTATGAAGACACGGAGATATCAAGACTAGTTCGATGCATTCAAACTTTTAATGTTTTTTGCATTTCGACAAGCACTCGAACAATATTTCACCTCATCCCACACCAGTTTCCACTTCTTTCGCCAAGCAAAGGGACGCTGACAGACTAAACATATTTTTGTAGGAAGGTCTGATTTTTTGATCATCGACTGATCTTGTACTGAGTGGAACAAAAAGCACGGGTAACTTTAGACACTCTCAATTGTTGATGTTTAGAGGATCTGACTTTCACTCTTTTGCGCCATAGTCTATAACTTGAGGGCTTTAAAACTGATTGCATGAATTTCATCAAAGCAGACTCATCCAATCCATACTGAATTTCGATGGCCTCGAATGTGGTTCGATCTTCCCAAGCCATTTCAATAATTCTAGATTGGTCATGCAAAATAAGTTCTGAATTTAATGGTTGTTTCATATCACGCTTATCAATTGATTTGTAAACTTAGTCATAGAGAAAAGGACTTAGTTCGCAAATGAACTAAGTCAAGCTGACCCGCTCTTAAATTTATCGCTAATGCTTAAGACTCAATGAGCCCTCCCTCACGCCATGCCAGCTTTTAACATTGTCATTCCCCAATCTAGGCCGAAGCGTCTGGAATTTATTCGCGAGTTGTTTCCTATGCATTCGGGACCTGACTTATCTGAAGACTGGCAAGGAGGACGAGAAGAGGGATTAAAGCGGCTAGCACTAATTTTGCCCGCTCAATATGGCAAAACGCGAAACTATCTTGATGGTGATGTCACGCATTTATCTCCTTATATTCGACATGGCTGCCTAAGTCTCTTAGAGGTCATTCACCATACAAAAAGCATTCCTGCATCAAGTCGTGACAAGCTTTTATTTGAATTTGCATGGAGAGACTATTGGCGCCAGGTTTGGTATTTTGTTGGCGATCGCATCCATTCTGAAATGGAACCACCTAAAGTCAAATTAGAACGAAAAGCGCTTGATTCAGACATTATCGATGCAAAGACTGGATTAATGTGTATGGATAACTTTGTCAGCGAACTCAAAGGTACTGGCTACTTACATAATCACGCAAGAATGTGGCTGGCAAGTTATATTATTTACTGGCGCGGGATTGATTGGAGACTCGCAGCCCACTGGATGCACGACTTACTCTTGGATGGTGATCAAGCCTCCAATACTTTATCTTGGCAATGGGTTGCTTCTACCTTTGGAAGTAAACCTTATTTCTTCAATCAAGAAAATCTCAGTAAATACACACACAACCGGTTTTGTGGAACATGTAAGGCAAACTGTCCATTTAAGGAAAGTTACGAAACTTTAAATACAACGCTTTTTAAACCAACTTCTGCGCCAGCAAAAGTAACCGCTTTAGCGCGCATCGAGTTGCAAGAGATTTCACAAGGACTAGAACACATCGTCTTATTTCACGATGAAATGCTTTCTGCAAATAATGAGTTGTACCGGTCCCCCAAGAAAAAAGTATTTATTTTCGACCCTCGATTCCAAAAAAATTGGGCCTTAAAACGACTTCAATTCATTGCAGATTGTTTAGTTCAAATGCCAGAAATTGAAGTTTGGGTTGGCGACACAAGGGAAGTATTAGGAACAATGCAGGCAGGCAAGATTGAAACACAAAATACGCCCAATTCAGAATTAAGAGCGATACTGACTCAATGGGATGTGACTTATGAAGACGAACCCGCGATTTACTCCAAAAAGACGCAAGCGAAACTCGCATCGAAGGGAATCGTAAGATTTTCTAAATACTGGAACGAAGTCAGCGAAGAAATTCTGAATTAATGATCAGAAGAAACAGTTCGACCTAACAAGCCGTTTTGCAATGATTAAAGAGGGCATCTTAATAATCAAGCTAAGTACATGAACTTATTTAAGATTATTCTGACTAAATCACGTCTCGTCATTTTGACACATGATTAACAATTGAATATGGAACCAACGATGATTAAATATATCACTTTGATTGCTTTACTCAGCCTAAGCTTTGCAAGCTTCGCCACACCGAAACCCGACATCAATGTGGAATCTTTGTTGATGCAAAAGCAATATTTAAAAAACATTAATCAATGCGCCACTGAGAAATCGTTTAATACTTTCATTAAGTCGGCGATTAAAGATGCCAATACCTTCTATCAGCATGGTAACTATGCTGAGACCATTGAAGAGACCGTCATCAACAATCCCGCTTGCTTCGTTTATTCTGCCAGCAAGCTCAGCCCAAAAGACTGTCAAGTGTTGAACGAGGCCTATATCAAGGAACCGTTTTTCTATCCAAGGGCCATGCTGACTGACTCACTTAACAAGGTCAAAGGTATTAACCAAACCTGTTTAGCTGGATAGCCCCCTCTTTATCTCATTGCCCATTATTGACGGATAGGGTGTCGATTTCTGATAAATCGATATTTAATTTAGCGAGCTGATCTTGATAGCGACCTAATTCGGCAACCT
>CAJBIA010000091.1 GCA_903953055.1 uncultured Methylophilaceae bacterium | reverse complement strand
GCGTGTCAAGCCCAAACTCAATCGCTTGGTACGGTACAACTAAGGCTGCCTGGGGTACATTGGCATCAGGATCAGAGATTTTGCTCATTAAGCGCTCTGCAGGTGGTTCTGCAGTTGGCGTGATGCCGCTAGGTGCTCAAACTAAAACTAACGTGCCAGTTTGGACTGATGGTACTGTTTCTGGTGTTTCTGGCACTTCATGGACAACCACTGATACAACTGATGCTAACGGTCTTATTCCAGATGTTGGTGTATCTGACGTAGAGCCGGCAATGTTTAAAGGTTGGAACTTGGAATTTGGTTACACTCCACTTACTTCAACACAAGCGAGTGGTTTAACGTCGAATTCTTGGGCTGTTCTAGCTGAAGGCATTGTTGCAACTAAAGCTGTGGCTGACTCAACAGTATTAAGTAACAACTTCATTCGTGAGGCTTTATCTGGTCACTACCAAGATTGGTCTGCTGCAGATGGTTCTACAGATCCAATGATTATTTGTCGTCGTATTCAAGGTTCTGGCACTCAGGCTGCTTACAACAGTTACTTCCAAGGTTTCCCAGGCACTTCAGCATACAACGGTTATGCAAATAGCACAGCAGCAACTACGCTTGACAGTTTTGGCTACGGTGATTCAGCATCTGGTCTAGGTACAAAAAATGGTTCTAGCGCTTTAAATGCAATTGGTATCGATCCTTCTGCTGGTTTCACAGTGTTTGAAGCTGACGGTTCAGGTGACGTGCGTAAATGCTTGCAAGCAGCTCAATTGCACCTTGATGTTGCACTTAAGGGCCGTGATACTAAGTACTATAACTTGAAATTCTCAAACTTAACTACTGCATCTAAAGCCATTGGTGTGTTGTCACTTGATAGCTACACTAAAACTAGCACATCAACAACAAGAACAGTTGATGGCAACGGTGTTGCTTCATCTAACATCGACAACACTGGTGAATACACATTCCGCTTCCTAAACGGTAACGGTACCTATGATGTTAAGAACCAAGCGGTTACAACTGTTTCTCCTACTGTTTCTACTGGCGTTGCTCCTAGCCGTGCGAATATCTTAACTGGTGCTTATGATTTTGTTGTTGAGCCAACAATGCAATATAAAACAAGTGCTGTTAAAGCGTTTATTTCAGCACCGACTACTGGTTTCTACACAAGATTAATTACTGTCTTAGGTAACCCAGCTGATATGGAAACTAGCTCTACAAATAACACGACTCCATTAGCTTATGCTGCATTGCCAACGCTTTACACTAAAACAAACGATAGCGCATCAACACGTTTGGTAGTTGACTTGACGCATCAAGGTAATACAACTGCTCCATTGCATGTTAAGCAATAATTGGTAAATCCCCACGGCTTATTAGTGGGTTAATGATGAAACTCCTCTGCGAAGTTTGCAGGGGAGTTTTTTTGTATTGAGGTGCAGTTTTAAAAATGGCTAAAGCTATTTTTAAGGCGGTATTTGAAATAAATATGAATTATGTAATTTAATTGTCATCTTTAATCGTCATCATAGATATATTAATATGTACTCGGAGTGTTTTGGATGAACGCAGGAATTTTTCGCTTGGTCTACAACCAGTTTCGTGGGTTGTGGATGGTGGTCTCTGAGTGCGCTAAATCCCATCAGCGCTCATCTAAATCGAAACGCGCTCGTCAAGCGAAGTCTGTATGCCAGGCATTACTGGTCTTAGTGATCAACGGCACCTCGGCTTCACTTTTTGCCGCGCCATTGGCGGCCAATACCATTCCGACCGGTCTTGTGGTTAAAAACGGCAATATTAATATCAATGCCCCTGTGGTCAATCCAGCCAATAGCAATGGTCAACTTCTTAAGATCGATCAATCCAGTTTAAAAGGTATCTTACAGGGCGGTAATTTTGACATTGGCTCTGCAAGTGCAGTTAATTTCAACCATACAGGCGGCGCTGGTTCCGCGACCTTGGTGCGTATTACAGGTCCACAAACCACTATTGAGGGCGCGCTTAATTCCCCGAATGGTCAGATCTATCTCATTAATCAAAACGGTATCCTGTTCGGCAATGGCGCTAGCGTCAATGTGAATGGCTTAGTCGCTTCTGCGCTCAATATTCAAGACAGTGACTT
>CAJBIA010000090.1 GCA_903953055.1 uncultured Methylophilaceae bacterium | reverse complement strand
TTGTGTCACATTTGGCTTGGACGAAGCAAAAAATGCAGAAGACTTTGGATTGGGCCAAAAAGATGGTGCCACGATTTTAATGCGTGGAGAAAATGAATTAATAACATCGCACGAATTGAAGATTTCTGGTTCGCATAATGCGGCAAACGCATTAGCAGCAATGGCTTTATGTGAAGTGATAGGCTTGCAAAAAGAAGTGATGATTAAAGCGCTGCGGGAATATAAAGGCCTTCCTCATCGTGTTGAATGGGTCGCGGAGATTGGCAACATCACTTTTTACGATGATTCAAAAGGGACAAATGTTGGTGCGACCTGTGCCGCGCTTCAAGGATTAGTTGGACCGAATGATTCAAACAAGATTGTCTTAATTGCTGGTGGTGATGGTAAAGGGCAAGATTTTTCACCATTAAGTGGGATTGTCGCGAGAAATGCACGTGCGGTTGTATTGATTGGTCGTGATGCGCTTGAAATTCAAAAAGGATTGAATGTTGAATCAATCCATATCGTTAAGGTTGAAACCTTAGAGCTTGCTGTTAAGGCGGCATACGACTTGGCTCAACCTGGAGATGCTGTCTTACTCTCTCCAGCTTGTGCCAGTTTTGATATGTTCCGTAATTATGTTCATCGTGCAGAAGTCTTTGTGCAAAGCGTAAAAGCCTTGGCATGCCAGGAGGCAGCAGCATGATGCCAATGTTGAATAATCGAAACAAAATCACTGGCGTAAGCTATGACCAAGCATTACTTTGGATTGCATTGATCTTGCTTGCTTTTGGCATGGTGATGGTTTATTCCGCTTCTATTTCATGGGCCGAAGGTAAGTCCATGACTAATCACCAAAGTGCTTATTACTTATTCCGTCATGCCGCTTTTTTAGTGGCGGGCCTTGCGATTGGACTCGTTGCATTTCAGGTACCAACAAGAATATGGCAGCGGTCGGCACCGCTCCTATTCTTAATTGGACTTGCCATGCTGACGTTGGTACTTGTGCCTGGAATTGGTCATAAAGTATTGGGAAGTCGCCGATGGATCAAATTAGTTTTTTTTCAAATACAGCCTTCTGAATTGATGAAGTTTCTAGTGGCTGTTTATGTGGCGGATTACACAACACGTAAAGCAGCATTGATGGATAGTTTTAAGCATGGATTTTTACCGATGTTGGCTGTGATGTTGCTGGTTGGAAGTTTGTTGCTGGTCGAACCAGACTTTGGTGCATTCGTTGTTATTGCTTCTATATCAATTGCCATTTTGTGGTTAGGCGGCATTAACTACCGTATTTTTGTTGGCTTGATTATTTTGCTTGTCATCGGATTCATTCTCCTCATATGGACTTCGCCTTATCGCTATCAACGAATTGTAGGCTATATGGACCCTTGGGCAGATCCCTTTGGAAAAGGCTACCAATTAACTCACGCTTTAATTGCATTTGGGCGCGGTGAATGGCTTGGTGTGGGTCTCGGTGCAAGCGTAGAGAAGCTAATGTATTTGCCAGAAGCGCATACCGATTTCTTGTTGGCTGTAATTGCCGAAGAGCTTGGTTTTGTAGGTGTGGCTGCTGTGGTTGGTTTATTTGCGTGGATTGTGGTGCGTTCTTTCAAAATTGCTAAGGAGTCTGTAGGTAACGAGCAGTACTTTTCTGCCTTATTAGCACAGGGGATTGGCGTTTGGCTGGGGGTTCAAAGCATCATCAATATGGGCGTGAATATGGGCTTATTGCCAACGAAGGGTTTGACATTGCCTCTTCTATCTTTTGGCGGTACAGGTATTTTAGCCAACTGCGTTGCTATAGCAGTATTACTCCGGATCGATTGGGAAAATAAGCGCTTGTTTAAGGGGATCCAGGTATGAGCCCAAAAACACTCATGGTGATGGCTGGAGGCACTGGCGGGCATGTTTACCCTGCAATAGCAGTGGCTGACTATTTGAAATTGAAAGGTTGGAACATTGTTTGGTTGGCGACTGAACTGGGCATGGAAAATCGTTTAATAGAAGGTAAAGGCTATCAAAAAGCCATGATGACGATGCAAGGAGTCCGCGGCAAGGGCTTGTGGGGATGGGTTTTGTTGCCTATTAAGCTAGCAAAAGCATTAACTCAAAGTTTTAATGCGATGCAAAAGTATCAGCCAAATGTGGTGCTTGGAATGGGGGGCTTTGCAGCCTTCCCTGGTGGCTTGATGGCGAAAATACTATCTAAACCTTTAGTGATTCATGAGCAAAATTCGGTGGCTGGTTTAACCAATAAGTTGATGGCAAAAATTGCAACGCGGCTGTTAACGGCTTTTCCTGATGCGCTTAGAAATGCCAATGTGGTTGGCAATCCGGTGCGAGCAGATATTACTAAAGTGGCTATGCCTGTTGAGCGATTCAAAGAACATCAAGGCGCATTACGTATCTTGGTGGTTGGTGGAAGCTTGGGTGCTCAAGCATTAAATGATTTGATTCCTGAAGCTTTGGCAGCAATGCCTTTGGAGAGCCGTCCTTTAGTGGTTCATCAAGCTGGAGTAAAGCACATCGATGTACTTAAAAGTAATTACGCTAAACATGCCGTAGAAGCCGAATGTTTAGCGTTTATAGAAAATATGGCGGATATGTATGCTTGGGCTGACTTTGTAATTTGTCGTGCTGGTGCAATGACGGTTGCTGAGTTGTCTGCAGTTGGCCTGGGAAGTTTGTTAGTGCCATTTCCATTTGCGGTAGATGACCACCAAACCACTAACGCTGCTTATTTGGCCGCACATGATGCTGCATTTCTAGTGCAACAAAAGGAATTAACCAAAGAAAAGTTGGTGGGTATTTTAAGGTCACTAACGCGAAGCAGTTGCTTGAAGATGGCTGAAATAGCGCGCACTTTGGGTAAGCCAGAAGCCACCTTAGATGTGGCCCGGGTTTGTATGGAGGTGGCACGATGAAACATAAAGTCAAAAATATCCATTTTATTGGGATAGGGGGCTCTGGCATGAGCGGCATTGCTGAAGTGTTGCTCAATTTGGGGTTCCAAGTAAGTGGCTCTGACTTGGCTACTAACAGCGTAACAGCAAGATTAAAAGCTGCTGGTGCAACGGTCTATCAAGGCCATCAAAAAGAAAATTTGATTGATGCAGATGTGGTTGTTGTTTCAAGTGCAGTCAATGAATCAAATCCTGAAGTCATGGAAGCGCGTGCAAGAAAAATACCGGTAGTGCCGCGCGCATTAATGTTGGCCGAACTGATGCGTTTTAGACAGGGAATCGCGGTCGCGGGTACCCATGGGAAAACGACTACGACAAGTTTGATTGCAAGCATCTTAGCTGAGGCAGGCATGGATCCAACTTATGTGATCGGCGGCAGGTTGGAATCGGCTAACGCCAATGCCAAATTGGGAACCGGTGAATATATCGTGGCAGAAGCAGATGAGTCTGATGCTTCATTCTTGCACTTAACTCCAGTGATGGCAGTGGTTACTAACATTGATGCTGACCATATGGACACTTACGAACATAGCTTCGATAAGCTTAAAACGGCATTCGTTGATTTTCTTCAACAGTTGCCTTTTTGGGGAATGGCTGTCGTTTGTGTTGACGACGCTAATATTCGAAAAATTTTGCCTCGCATTACTAAACCAATCATGACTTATGGCTTTAGTGAAGATGCCCGTATACGTGCCATTAATGTGGTTGCCGATGATGCAAAGATGCAATTTACCGTGCAGCGGATCAACGGTGTGACGACTGAGTTTGATGTGACCTTGAATTTGCCAGGCAAGCATTATGTACTTAATGCTTTAGCAGCAATTGCAATTGCAAGCGAGTTAAGCGTTCCTGATGCGGCCATTATCAAGGCGCTAAGAGAATTTAAGGGCGTTGGTCGACGTTTTGAGCGTTATGGTGAAATCAAAGCTCCTTCAGGCGGCACATTTACATTGATTGATGATTACGGGCATCACCCTGTTGAAATGGAAGCAGTCATCGCGGCAGCGCGAGGAGCTTTCCCAGGCAGGCGCCTAGTGCTGGCTTTTCAACCTCATCGTTATACCAGGACGCGTGATTGTTTTGAGAGTTTTGTAAAAGTACTCTCGAGTGTGGATGCAGTGCTCCTCACAGAAGTTTATTCAGCTGGGGAGCCTCAAATTGTCGCCGCAGACACTCGCTCATTAGTGCGAGCGATTCGTATAGTTGGCAAGGTTGAGCCATTGTTTGTTGAAACGACAGCCGAACTTCCTCAAGCCATTGCTAATACAGTAAAGAGTGGTGACGTTGTGATTGTCATGGGTGCAGGGTCCATCGGACAAGTTGCAAGCTTAACAAGGGATCTATGCAAGTGATGGCACAAACCCAAGCTCAAGGAACATTGTTGATGAACGAGTCTATGGCTCGTTATAACAGTTGGCGCATTGGGGGCAAAGCGGATCGTTTATATATCCCTTCGAGTTTGGATGATTTAAGTGCTTTCTTGCAAAGCTTGGATGCAGAAGAGCCTGTGAATTTTGTAGGACTGGGATCGAATCTGTTGGTAAGAGATGATGGTGTGAGGGGCACGGTTGTGGTGCTTCACAATGCACTTAATAGGCTCCAAATGGAGGGTAACTTGATTTACGCTGATGCTGGTGTGACTTGCGCCAAGCTTGCTCGTTTTACTGCAAAGCAAGCAAAACAAGGCGGTGAATTTTGGGCAGGAATCCCCGGCACTGTTGGAGGCGCCTTGAGCATGAATGCAGGGTGTCACGGCGGTGAGACTTGGGACAGCGTCCACCGAGTATTGACCATCGATTTAAAGGGTACGGTACACGAACGTAATGCGACAGAATTTGTGGTGGCCTATCGTCATGTTGAAATGCCGGTGGTGAATGAGTGGTATGTAGGTGCTTGGTTTAATTTAGCAGTTGGTGATCCAGAAGTCTCTGAGCAAAAAATTAAAACCTTGCTAGCCAAACGATTGGAAACACAGCCCCTTAATTTACCAAATGCAGGTTCAACCTTCCGAAATCCTGAAGGGGATTATGCGGCGCGCTTGGTTGATGCTTGTGGATTAAAGGGCCACATAATTGGTGGCGCACAAATTTCTGAGAAGCATGCCAATTTCATTGTCAATTTAGGGAATGCGACTGCACATGATATCGAGCAATTGATTGATTTGATGCGAGATCAAGTGAAAGAAAAATTTGGAATTAGCTTGCAACAAGAAGTGCACGTGTTAGGCAATAAAGTAGGTGGGGCTGAATGATGAATGGATTTGGCAAAGTAGCTGTCCTGTTAGGCGGCAAATCAGGAGAGCGAGAAGTTTCGCTGAAAAGCGGCGCTGCTGTGTTGAATGCATTACAAGCTCAGGGCATTCAAGCTGAGTCTTTTGATCCAGCTACGCGACCGCTTCATGACTTAGAACAATATGACGCTGCGTTCATTTGTTTGCATGGGCGATTTGGTGAAGATGGCAGCATACAGGGCGCTTTAGAATTTTTTGGTATTCCATATACGGGCTCAGGGGTTATGGCCTCTGCAATTGGAATGGACAAGTGGCGTACGAAATTAATTTGGCGTGCCTTAGGCATTAGTACGCCAGCTTTTGAGGTTGTTGATCAAGACTCAGACTTTTTAGCAATTGAGAAAAAATTAGGCTTGCCTTTGTTTGTGAAACCAGCAAATGAGGGCTCAAGTATTGGAATTACTAAAGTGAAAATTGGTGGAGGATTGAAAGCCGCTTATGACTTAGCAGCACAATCGGATCCTTTAGTAATTGCCGAGCAATACGTAGGTGCAGGCGAATATACCGTTGGGATTGTAGGGGAAAAGGTTTTGCCAATAGTACGTATTGTGCCAGCCAATGATTTTTATGATTTTGAAGCCAAATACTTGCGCGATGACACGCAGTATTTATGTCCCTGCGGATTGCCTTTAGAGCAAGAAGCCAAAATTCAATCGGAAGCGCTAGAGGCGTTTAGAGCAATTGGGGGAACGGCTTGGGGCCGTGTGGATTTTTTGATGGATGAAGTTGGAAAACATTATTTTCTAGAAGTGAATACTAGCCCCGGCATGACGGACCATAGTTTGGTGCCGATGGCGGCTAAGGCAGCAGGCATTTCTTTTGAAGATTTGGTTAAAGATATTTTGAGTTTGGCAATTGCACAGCATGGAGTCAAAACGCTTGTGGGATAAACCAAATATTTTGAATTGGATTGCAAATGTCTTGTTTGCAATTTCATTTCTACTTTTTTTATATGGAACGCTATTTGAGGTTGTGCATTTGCCAATATTTCCACTCAATGAAGTGCGTGTGGAAGGGGATTTAAAGCACGTAACTCGTGAACAGGTAAAGATGATTTCTAGTCGGTATTTACAAGGAAATTTCTTTACGGTGAATTTAGTGAAGACGCGCCAAGCCTTTGAAAAATTGCCTTGGGCTAGAAACGTAAGCGTCAGAAGGCGCTGGCCAAACAGACTAGAAGTGGTGATTGAAGAGCATCAAGAATTGGCTCGTTGGGGAAATATAGCTTTGGTGAACACGCATGGTGAGCTCTTTCATGGCGCTTCAGATTCAGACTTGCCGGTGTTTTATGGTCCTGGTAACGGCGTAAAAGAGGTGGCTGAGCATTATGGGAGCTTTAACAACCTCATTTCGCCAGTAAAGATGAGTTTGACTGAAGTGACATTAACACCGAGACGATCATGGCAGATCACAACGAGCACGGGGATGGTGATTTCACTGGGTCGGGAAGAAATGGATCAACGCCTTGCAAGGTTTGTGAAGGTGTATAGCAAAACATATGCAGGAATGAAGGGTGATTTAAGTTATGTAGATTTGAGATACCCAAGTGGGTTTGCGGTGAGAAGCCCAATGGCGCTAGCGGCGTTTAAGGCGGCATCGGCGGTCCCTGAATCAAAAGTACTTAATCCAAATAAAGCTAAAGATGCATCAGTAAAGAAAGACGGAAGCAAGAAAGTGCCAGTCAAAAAAGAGCAAGTTAAGAAAGATGTTTTGAAAAAAACAAAGGCCTAATTAAATGAATATGAATAAAAGTAAATTAGAAAAAGTGGAGAAACACTATGAGTAGAGCTAAAGAAGAGAAAAATCTCATTATTGGCTTAGATATTGGGACGTCTAAAGTTGTCGCAATCGTTGCCGAGCTGATGGCTGACGGCAATATGAATGTGATTGGCTTAGGTCAGCATGTTTCGCGAGGCCTCAAAAAAGGGGTCGTGATCAACATTGATTCCACAGTAAATGCAATTCAGCGTGCGATCGAAGAAGCCGAGTTAATGGCTGATTGCACTATTAAAAATGTATTTACAGGAATAGCCGGTAGCCACGTTCAAAGTATTAATGCTCGCGGGATGGTAAAAATTAAAGATGCTGAGGTTACGCAAGCGGATGTTTCAAGGGTGATTGAAACAGCACAAGCGATTGCGCTGCCTTCAGACCAACAGATTCTGCATATTCTTACTCAAGAATACATTATTGACGGTCAAGAGGATGTCCGTGAACCGCTTGGGATGAGTGGTATGAAATTGGAGGTTAAAGTCCACATCGTGACCGGTGCTGTAGCTGCTGCACAAAACATTGTGAAGAGCATTAAGCGTTGCGGTTTAGAAGTAAGCGATTTGATTCTTCAGCCTTTAGCTTCCAGTGAAGCTGTCCTAACAGAAGATGAAAAAGAGTTAGGTGTTTGTCTGGTTGATATCGGTGGGGGAACAACGGACATTGCAGTATTTAAGCAAGGGGCGATTCGTCATACCGCAGTGATCCCAATTGCGGGCGATCAAATCACTAACGACGTTGCTGTCGCTTTAAGAACGCCAACACAATCAGCTGAAGATATCAAAATCAAATATGGATGTGCTTTACGTCAATTGGCAGATCCGCGTGAAGTAGTTGAGGTTCAAGGGACGGATGGTCGTGAATCACGCCAACTTTCAGTTCAGACCTTGGCTGAAGTGATTGAACCTCGTGTGGTTGAGCTTTATGAATTTGTATTGGCGGAATTACGCCGTAGCGGACTTGAAGAAATGATTGCTTCAGGCATCGTCATTACTGGAGGCTCAGCAATGATGAAGGGCATGGTCGAACTAGGTGAGGAAATCTTTCATATGCCGGTAAGGCTGGGGTTGCCAAGATATGTAGGCGGCTTATCAGAAGTAGTGAGTAGCCCGAGATACGCCACTGGGGTTGGATTGTTATTAATTGGCAAAAGACAGGTGGCACAACAGATTCAAGTCAATCTAGATGCAAATTCATTTGGTCGTATTTTTGAGCGAATGAAGAATTGGTTTCAGGGTAATTTTTAGTAGTACGTAGTAGCAGTAAAGGGTGGCAAAGGCAGAAGTAATTTAGTTTAGGCAGATATCAAGGAGAAATACATGTTTGAAATTATGGATAAAGAGTCCCAAGAAGCCGTGATTAAGGTCATTGGTGTGGGTGGTTGCGGCGGGAACGCTGTAGCGCATATGATTGAAAAAAATGTTGGGGGTGTAGAGTTCATTTGCGCCAATACTGACATGCAAGCACTTAAAAAGAGCCAAGCGAGAACTGTGCTTCAGATAGGTGTGGATATTACTAAAGGTTTGGGTGCTGGCGCTAAACCAGAAATCGGTCGTGAAGCAGCGTTGGAAGATCGCGACCGCATTGCAGAGGTAATCGATGGTGCAGATATGTTATTCATCACTGCTGGTATGGGTGGAGGCACAGGTACTGGTGCAGCGCCTATTGTTGCTGAAATTGCTAAGGAAATGGGTATTTTGACTGTTGCTGTGGTCACTAAACCATTTGCTTTCGAAGGCAAACGTAGCAAAGTTGCAACAGAAGGTTTGGAAGAACTTTCTAAGCATGTTGACTCTCTCATTATTATCCCTAATGACAAGTTAATGGAAGTTTTGGGTGATGAAGTTACATTTATAGATGCTTTTAAAGCAGCTAACGATGTGCTTCATAATGCCGTTTCTGGTATTGCTGAAATCATTAATTGCCCAGGTTTAGTAAACGTTGACTTTGCTGACGTGCGTACCGTGATGTCTGAAATGGGAATGGCCATGATGGGGTCTGCTGTTGCAACAGGACCAGATCGTGCTGTTTTAGCTGCTGAACAAGCAGTTGCAAGCCCGCTTTTGGAAAATGTGAACTTAGCCAATGCACGTGGTGTTTTAGTTAACATTACAGCAAGTCACTCATTCAAAATGAAAGAATACAATGATGTGATGCATACAATTCGTTCATTTACTGCAGAAGATGCCACAGTAATCATTGGTAATGTGTTTGATGACAGCATGGGTGATGGGTTGCGCGTAACGATGGTGGCTACTGGCCTGAATGGTGAAATTGGACGTCGTCAACAAAAACCAGAATTGCGCGTTATGACACCAATAGTCCGTGACGGTACAACGAATCAACCTATTTACGCTGGTGGAAGTTCAACTGGGTATATCGATGAAGATGAACCTGCTGTATTTTCGCAAAATAACGGTCGTCGTGCACAAGTGGATGCAATGAAAAAAGATGGGATTGAAGAATATGACATCCCTGCTTTTTTGCGTAAACAAGCAGACTAAGTACTAGCTATACCAGCTGTAGTAAAGGCGCTTGCGTTAGGAGTGAGCGCTGCATTTATGCTATGATTTTAGTAGGAAAAGTAGTCTTTATTGAGTAGGTTTTTTAAATTTTTAAGAAAACCAATGCGATTTTTTAGGTAATGTCAGGTGAGGTTATAAGATTAAAAATGCTGAAACAGCGCACCCTTAAAAAATCAATTAGTGCCACTGGTGTGGGATTGCATACCGGCGAAAAAGTTGAAATGACTTTGCGCCCTGCGATGCCTGATACTGGTATTGTTTTTCGCCGAGTCGATCTGCCCGACTCAGCGGAGATCAAAGTGCAACCTCAATATGTATGCGATACCCTGATGTGTTCTGCCTTGGAGCATGAAGGGGTTCGCGTGGCAACTGTCGAGCATTTAATGTCAGCGCTAGCTGGTCTTGGAATTGATAATATTTATATTGAACTAAGTGCTGCTGAAGTTCCAATCATGGATGGCAGTTCTGGCCCGTTTGTATTTTTGTTACAGCAGGCTGGGATCGTTGAACAGGCCGCGGCTAAAAAATTCATTCGTATTAAAAAAACCGTTGAAGTCCATGATGGTGATAAATGGGTCCGCTTTGATCCTTATTTTGGCTTCAAAGTCGACTTCACCATAGATTTCTCGCATCCCGTGTTTGAACATACGGGCAACAATGTCAAAATTGATTTTGCTGACAATTCTTATATCAAAGAAGTGAGTCGGGCACGTACCTTCGGCTTCATGCATGAAGTAGAAGCTTTACGCTCTATGGGTTTGGCCCGTGGTGGAAGTTTAGATAACGCGATTGTTTTAGATGAATACCGTATTTTAAATAACGATGGATTGCGCTATGAGGATGAGTTTGTAAAACACAAAACCTTAGATGCCATTGGTGATTTATATGTACTTGGTCATCCACTGCTGTGTGCATTTACAGCGCATAAGTCAGGTCATGCGCTGAATAATCAGTTGCTTAGAAAATTAATGGCTGATGCTGAAGCATGGGAATATGCGGTTTTTGAGAAAATTGAAGAAGCTCCTAGTGGGTTTCAATCTCCTGTGATGACATCACCTGTATTGCAGTATGTTTAAGTGAGTTCAGCATAATGGGATTTTTAATTGCACGGGTTTTATTAATTTTACTGATTATTTCTTGTGCTGTTTGCCTTGGCGCCTTTTTAGTTAAGGGTGATAAGCGCTATCTTCGCCTTTTATGGCAGATCATCAAGTACACCTTCTTATTATTGTTGGCAGCAGCGGCTTTTATGGCAGTTGTACGCATCATATTGATCTAAATCCTCACTGCCCTTAAAGATTTTTACAGCGATCTGCTTAGATCGTTGGTAAAGGAAGTAAATGAAATATTGGGCTATCTTATTCGGTGTATTTTTTATTGGCGTTGGTTCTGCTTTTGGGGCGACGAATGATGAAGTCTTTGCGCATGCTCAAAATGCGTATCAATCTAAAAATGTCAAAGCGCTTACAGAAGATGTAAAACAATTAACTGAACAAAATTATTTATTAGCGCCATATGCAGATTACTGGCTGATGTTGATTACCTTGAGTAACAGCGATAAAGACTTAGTGAAAGAATTTTTATATCGTTATCCAGACTATCCTTTTACAGATCGAGTGCGCGTTGAGTGGTTAAAGAGCTTAGGAAAGCGTCAGGACTGGGACTCATTCTTTGAGGAACTGCCAAATTTAAAGCGTGAAGATATAGCCGTGAACTGTTATGCCCTTGAGGGGCGGGCAAGAAAAGGGGATGTCCTCGCCCTAACCGAAGGTAAAGTGTTGTGGATGACAAGTGCTGAGCAGCCAATGAATTGCGAAGCTTTATTTGATTTGATGCAGGCGTCTAAAGTGTTAACACAAGATGATGTTTGGGCGCGCTTTAGAATCGTCATGCAAGATGGAAAAATGCCTTTAGCCAAGGCAATTGCTGAGCGAGATGCTACAGTAGTAAAAGCAGAATTGAAGCTAATTGATCTGGTTTATAAGAATCCACAAGTCGTCCTTGAAAAGAAGTCTATTCCATTTAAAAGTCATTTGGGCCGGGCATTAAATCTGTATGCAATTGATAAATTAGCGAAAAGCCAATTGGATACGGGGCTCAATGCTTGGGCAAAATACATGCCTCAGTTTGAAGCTGATGAGCAAGTTTATATGTGGGGAAGATTGGCGATGCGAGCAGCGCGCCGTCATGATGTGAATGCGCTAAGTTTGTATTCGAAAGTTAAGAACAGTGACCTAGATCCAGATGAGTTGGCTTGGAAAGTCCGTACAGCCTTGCTGGATAAAAATTGGAATTTAGTCCTAGCCACAATAGGAGACATGGATCTGCAGCAACAAGATGAGCAGGTATGGCGCTATTGGAAAGCGCGAGCTTATAAAGAACAGGGCGCCATTTCTAAAGCCAATGCTATTTTAGTCCTGCTTGCTCGTGAGCATACTTATTATGGCTTACTTGCTGAGGAAGAGTTGGGAGAGGTGCTTAGTGCGCCTTTAATGAACTATGTGCCCTCTGAGGCTGAGGTGACGGCAGTGCAAAATCAGCCAGCTATCGCAAGGGCGCTTGAGTTGCAGCGTTTAGATATGCGATGGGAAAGTCGAGTAGAGTGGGCGTGGGCTACAAAGGATTATGATGATAGGCAATTGATTGCTGCTGCTGAATTAGCGATGCGTCAATCTTGGTATGATGTGGCTATTAATACGGCGGAAAAGACTAAATTTATTCACAACTTTGTTTTGCGTTATCCTGTACCTTACCGAGAAACGGTACAAAACTTTTCGAAGGAAAATGGTTTAGATGAGGCTTGGGTTTACGGATTAACCAGACAAGAAAGTCGATTCGTGAGCTATGCTAAGTCAGGAGTTGGTGCTTCTGGTTTGATGCAAGTGATGCCAGCTACGGCAGCTTGGATTGCTAAAAAAACAGGATTTATTGATTATCACCAAAGCATGATTCACCAAACTGATACGAATATTAAGCTTGGAACTTATTATTTACGTTACACCTTGGATTTGATGAGTGGTCAAGCTGCGATGGCGACGGCTGCATATAATGCTGGACCCGGCAATGCAAAGCATTGGGCGCCTAAAAAGTCGATGGAGGGTGCTATTTATGCTGAAACCATTCCAGTTTCAGAAACGCGCCAATATGTCCAAAAAGTGATGGCTAACGCTTGTTTTTATTCACACCAATTGGGCACCAAAGCCCTGAGTATTAAGCAAAGGTTGGGAATCATTGTTGGGGATGGGTCCCAGGAAGTTGCTGCTGACGATGATAATTAACACATGACATGACATGACATGAAATTAAAAAAGAAGGTATCACAAGAATGAAGCAAGTATGCGTATTGGGTGGTTCAGGTTTTGTTGGTAGTGCCATTGTGGCGAAGCTTAGCTTGTTAGGGTACAGCGTTAATGTGCTAACTCGCAGACGGGAAAGTAGTAAGCATCTCATCTTGCTTCCAAACGTGACTGTGCAAGAGTGCAATGTCATGGACGATATTGCATTGTCTCATGCATTAAAACAGGCAGATATTGTCATCAACCTTATCGGTATTTTGCATAACAGTAAAAAGATTAGCTTTAAAGCGATGCACAACGAATTGCCTAAGCGTTTGGCATCGATCTGTATAAAACTTGGCATTAAAAGATTACTTCATATGAGTGCTTTACAAGCGTCAGCTCAAGCACCAAGTGCTTATTTGCGATCTAAGTCTGACGGTGAGGATGCGCTACTAATTCATGCTAAAGAATTAGAAGTCACTATTTTTAGGCCATCAATTATCTTTGGCCGAGGTGATGGATTTATTAATCTTTTTGCTTCCCTAGTGAAGTTGCTGCCTATTATTTTTCTGGCAAAGCCAAATGCAAAATTTCAGCCGATTTATGTTGAGGATGTTGCAGAAGCTTTTGTTGAGGCTATCGAAAATATGGATACCTACGGAAAGTCCTATGATTTAGGCGGCCCCAAGGTGTATACACTGCGTCAATTGGTTGAGTATGTAGCCAAAGTATTGGGTAAGAAAAGAATCGTGATTGGGTTGAATAACGCTCTATCTTACCTGCAGGCCTTTGCAATGGAACTATTACCAATTAAATTGATGACAAGAGATAATGTTCGCTCCATGGAAGTTGATAGTGTTTGTGTAACGAGCTTTCCAGGTTTCTTGAATTTTCAACCGCAAGCCTTGGAAGCGGTCGTGCCAGTTTATTTGATCGATAAGACTCCTCGCGCTGCTTTGAATCGTTTTCGTACTCGAGCCGGAAGATAAAATGCAAGTGTTTTGCGTAGGGGGCGCTGTTCGTGATGAGTTGCTTGGACTCATCGTTAAAGATCGTGACTTCGTTGTTGTTGGTAGCACCCCCGATCAAATGGAGTATTTGAATTTTAAGCCGGTAGGTAAAGATTTCCCCGTATTTTTACATCCAAAAACTCATGAGGAGTATGCCTTAGCGCGCACGGAAAGAAAAACGGGCAAAGGGTATAAGGGATTTCAAATACATGCTGACCCAAGTGTCACTCTTGAGCAAGATCTTGCTCGGCGCGATTTAACGATTAATGCGATTGCCAAAGATGAGAATGGTCATTTAATAGACCCTTATGGGGGCTTAGACGATTTAAAGCTTAAGATTTTCAGACACGTGAGCCCTGCTTTTAGTGAAGACCCAGTTCGTATTTTGAGGACGGCAAGATTTGCAGCACGCTTTACCGAATTCTCTATTGCGCCAGAAACTTTAGAATTGATGCGCGATATGGTTAAAAATGGTGAAGTAGATGCTTTGGTTCCGGAGCGAGTTTGGCAAGAAATTGCTAAAGGTCTCATGGAACAGAAGCCAAGCAGAATGTTTGAAGTATTGCGGGAGTGTGGTGCGCTTCAAAAAATCATGCCGGAACTTGATATTCTTTGGGGTGTGCCTCAACCTGAAATCTACCATCCTGAGATTGATACCGGTCTGCATATCATGATGGTGATTGATTACGCTGCAAAGCAAGAATTCTCATTGCCAATTCGGTTTGCTGCGCTAACCCATGACTTGGGCAAGGGAACTACACCCAAAGATATTTTGCCCAGACACACTGGGCATGAGGTCCGTGGCGTAGATCTATTAAAAGAAGTCAGTAGGCGGTTACGAGTGCCAAATGATTGTAAAGAGTTGGCGCAAATCGTGGCTAAATTTCATGGCAAGGTGCATCAAGTTTCTAAAATGCAGCCTGAAACAGTTCTGCAATTTTTAATGGATACTGACGCGATACGACAGCCGCAACGCTTTCAAGAATTCTTGCTTGCTTGCGAGTGTGATTCTAGGGGGCGAATAAGTTTTGAGGAAAGTGAATGTCTAGAATCTCAATTGTTGATGCGCTTATTGAAGGCAGTTTTAGCGGTAGATGCTGGCGCGGTTGCTAAAACACATACCGAGCCAGAAGCAATAAAACAGGCTGTATTTGATGCCCGTTTAGAAGCAATAAAACAAGTGATTTAAGCGCCTATTCTGCCCCGTTTAAGTAATTCAGTTGTTCTTGCACAAATTCCATAGGCTTACGTTTAAAGCCGCTCTTTGCAAATTGATGCCAATGACCAATAACAAAACATAGCATTAAGTTTGCTTGAGACTCTGGCTGCAATGCTTCGCCAGATTGGGTTTGAGCAATGCGAAAAGATTGCTTAATGGTGGATTCAAGCCGATCAAACATTTGATTGATACGTAATTGCAATCGATCGTCTTCATTTACCAACGCATCGCCAATGAGTACACGCGTCATTCCTGGATTTTTTTCAGCAAATAACAACATGATGGTCACTATGCGGCGAACTTGGGTCATGCCATCAGTTTCTTCGGTCGTGATTTTATTAATAAGACCAAACAGTGTTTGCTCGATAAAAGTGATTAAACCCTCAAACATTTGGGCTTTGCTTGCGAAGTGGCGATATAAGGCGGCTTCACTGACTTCTAGCTTTGCTGCAAGGGATGCGGTCGTAATTTTTTCACGTGTTGGCGTTTCCAACATGTTGGCTAGAGTTTCAAGAATCTGTTGTTTGCGTTCGCCTGGTTTGGTTGCCATCATAATCTCCAAGTATTTCTAAAGTTACTTTTATTTGTCGTTGTGAGCTTGTCTAGATTATATTCTAGAATGAGTGAGTGCTAACACGTTGTTGATTCTTAAATCGACAAAATTTGGTTTCTTTAGTTTTTTTGAAATCCAAATAGTTTTCATGCCCATTCTTTTTGCGGTCATCAGTGCTGGTAAGTTGTCTTCTAGCATGATGCAGTCTTTTGCTTGCGCCTTGATTGCTCTCAATAATTGCTTAAAGCCTCTGATGGAGGGTTTAGGATGGAATTTTGTAGATTCCACACTAAAAACGATGCTGAATAAATCTTGAATTCCTAGGGCATCTAAAACTCTTAATGCATATTTCATTGGTGCATTAGTAAAAATTACTTTACGACCTTTTAGACTTTTGATGCAATGGCGCAGTTTTTTAATTTCTGTGACCATGTTTTCCAAGTCCATGTGATCATGAGTTTCACATAAAAAATGGTAGGGATCTACACCATGATGGCGCATCAGACCTTTTAACGTCGCGCCATATATACGCCAGTAATGTTTGCGTAACTCAAATGCGTGGTGCTCATCTAGATCAAGTGTGTCCATGATGTATTGCGTCATGGCTTTATTCATAATTGGAAATATATGTGACGAAGCGTCGTGCAGGGTGTCATCTAGGTCAAAAACCCAAACACGTTGGCTATGTTGCATTATTTCGCTTTAATGAGGGTGCCTACGCCATCATCGGTCAAAACTTCTAATAACAAAGCATGCTCGACTCGACCATCAATAATATGGACAGATTTAACACCACTTCTTGCTGCATCAAGGGCGGAGCTGATTTTTGGTAGCATGCCGCCTGAAAGGGTTCCATCTTCAACAAGGTCATCAATTTGCTTAGGAGTTAGCCCAGTAAGAAGATTGCCGTTTTTATCGAGGACCCCTGGCGTGTTGGTGAGCAGAATGAGTTTCTCAGCACCTAATATTTCAGCGAGTTTTCCAGCGACCACATCAGCGTTAATGTTGTAGGTTTCTCCCTCTGGGCCTACGCCAATTGGGGCGATCACCGGAATAAAGTCGCCACTATCCAAGAAGTTGATAATGCTAGGGTCAATCATCTTAATGTCGCCGACTTGGCCAACATCGATCATTTCCTCAGGGTTGTTGAGGTTTGCCATTAACAGCTTTTCTGCATGGATAAAATTACCATCTTGGCCAGTTAACCCAACAGCCTTGCCACCTTTGCGGTTGATCAGATTGACAATTTCTTTGTTCACTTGACCGCCAAGCACCATTTCTACGATATCCATGGTTTCTTCATCGGTCACACGCATCCCTTGGATGAATTCCCCTTTTTTGCCAAGCTTGTCGAGCATTTCATTGATTTGTGGGCCACCGCCGTGAACAACTACTGGATTCATTCCAACCAATTTTAGCAATACCACATCGCTCGCAAATGATTCTTTGAGCTGTGGGTCTGTCATTGCATTGCCACCGTATTTAATGACGATGGTTTTATCAAAGAAGCGTTTAATATAAGGCAAGGCCTCAGCTAACGTTTGCGCTTTTTGTGTTGAGGTGGTTTCGTTGCTCATTTTTCTGTCTCAATAAATGTTATTTTTTATTATTTTACCTTGAAACAAACCTAATGCGGCGTGGCAATTTTGTTAAATCTAGAGCTTTTTAACAAACACTTTTGAGCGTCTTTGCAGATTGTAGATTTTCTGTTTTTCTGCAGGCAAATCAGACACCTTTTTTTCTAAAAAGCCACGTTCTAAGAACCAGTGTTCAGTGCGTGTCGTGAGACAGAATATTGATTTAAGATTTTGTTCTCGTGCCTGTTCTTCACAGAAATGGAATAGTCGATCACCTCGACCCCCTCCCCGATAGGATGGGTGAATTGCTAGGCAAGCAAACTCAGCAGTTTTTTCTTTTGGAAATGGATATAACGCAGCGCAACCGATGACTCTGCCATCATGTTCCATAATGTAAAACTGATCGATTTCCATTTCTAATCGCTCTCTACCTCTTCTGACTAAAATGCCTTCAGCTTCAAGGGGCTCGATGAGTTTTAGTAATGCGCGTACGTCACCAATTTTAGCTTGACGCATGGATTCAAGGGGCATTTCTGTAACCATCGTACCTATGCCATCGTGAGTAAATAACTCTTGAAGAATTGCACCATCAGTATGTCTGCAAATTAGATGGGTTCTCGCGACCCCGTGTTCGCATGCAAGAATGGCGGCTGGAAGATAATAAGCCTCATCTTCGGTAATTTTAGGCGTGGCGTTGGCCTCTTTTTTGGGATGATTCTTTTTGACGTGATGCAAAAGATTTTTGGCTTTTTGCGCGGTCATCTCACGCAAGAGTTCTCCCCTGGCGTTATGTACGCCGGACGAATCCATCAAGAATATTAACTTATCTGCATCTAGGGCGATGGCGGTGCTGACGGCAACATCCTCTAATGAGAGATTAAAAGATTCTCCAGTGGGTGAATAGCCCAGTGGGGATAGAAGCACCATTTCACCATCTTCTAGTCTTTTTTGTATGCCAATTGCATCAACTTTACGAACTTCGCCTGTATGTTGTAAGTCAACGCCGCCTCTCACTCCAAGAGGCTTGGCCGTTACGAAGTTTCCACTTGCAACTCTGATGTCTGATCCTGCCATTGGTGAGTTAACAAGCCCCATAGAAAGTAAGGCTTCAATTTCTACGCGAATTGCGCCGTTTGCTTCCTTAACGATTTCCATGGCATGGTTATCGGTGACCCGTAAACCACTTGCCATTTTCGTTTCTAAATTTGCGCGTCTTAAGCGCGATTCAATCTGTGGGCGGGAGCCGTGCACTAAGACTAGCCGAACCTCTAGGCTTGCGAGGAGGTTCAGGTCATGAGACAAAGACACAAACTGACCGTCGTCGACGACTTCCCCACCAAACGCAATCACAAAAGTACGACCACCAAAAGCATGGATGTAGGGCGCGACTGAGCGAAACCAGCTGACAAATGCTTGGGGGCTGGTTAGGTTTTGAGATAAAAGATTTTGTGGGGATTCTTTTTTATAAAATGTGTAATCTACATTTTTTTCTGATGTGTGGTTGGCATCAAAAGAGTCTGATTGGGCATATAAAAATGCTGGCGTACAATTTAATGCAGCGCAAATTTTCCTGAGCATGGGCTCAGTGAGTCCTTGTTCCCCACGCTCGATACGGGATAGATTGCCGCCGTCAGCATTGATTAAGTTGGCCAGGCCTTGCAATGTGAGATGCAGGGACTTTCTTTGTTTTCTTATTGCGAATCCAAGTGACATACATCACCTATATAAATTGTTTTTAAAGCAATATTTTAAATAAAAAATGTATATTATGCAAATTTAAGTATTTTTTGCTTTAATTACAAAAGTCTCCCCAGATCGTTTGCATGGTGGCGATGGCGGCAAGTGGGGCTGTTTCAGTTCTCAGAATCCTATTGCCTAGTCTGACGGGGATAAACCCTTCTAGGGCGGCAAGACTAATTTCATCATCCGTGAGTCCTCCTTCGGCGCCAACGAGAAGGCAGATGTTGCCTTTGGGTGTTGTTAACTCTTTAAAAGAAACGTTGGCTGTTGGGGATAGTGTGACTTTCGTTTGCGCGTCTGGTTTAGTGGCGAGCCAGTTTGCCAGCGTCATTGGCTTGGCAACTTTTGGCACAAATGCGCGACCAGACTGTTCACATGCAGAATTGACAACATTTTGCCAATGTTCGCGGCGTTTATCTGCCCGGTCGCTTGAGAGTTTTACAACACTGCGTTGGCTGGCGATCGGTTGAATTTCGGTGACGCCCAGCTCGACGGCTTTTTGAATCGTAAAGTCCATGCGATCTCCACTTGAAATGGCTTGGGCTAAGATCACTTTGATTGGCGATTCGTTTTTGACAGCAATCATGTCGTTAATTTTGGCGATCACTTCATTTTTCTTAATAAAAATCAATTCGGCCAGGTAGTTATGTCCATCGCCATTAAATAAAATAGCGGCATCACCAATCTCTAGTCTAAGTGCGCGAGTAGCATGAATGGCAGCATTTTCAGGCAGTTTAATTTGTGCGCCAAGCGCAAGCTTGTCAGAGATTAATGGATCACAGTAAAAACGTGGAGTAGACATAAGAATTCGGCCAAAGTGTTAAAATCTAATTTGTATTTTAATTGAAGGAAACATCTAGATGGTAAGTTTGAATCCGCCAGTTTGTGATTTTGGATGGCAAGCACCTCAATTCGATTTGCCAGGAGTTGATGGACGCCATTGGTCCTTAGCTGAGATTGCAGGCGAGAAAGGGTTGTTGGTGATGTTTATTTGTAACCATTGCCCTTATGTGCAAGCAATTCTAAAACGCTTGGTCTCTGATTTGGAAATTCTTAAAACGATGGGGATCAATGCAGTCGCTATTTCATCCAATGATGCGGTGAATTATCCTCAAGACTCTTTTGAAAAAATGAAAGAAGTCTCAGAACTATTTGAATTTGGTTTTCCATACTTGTTTGATGAGTCCCAATTAGTTGCTAAAACATATGGTGCGGTTTGTACGCCTGACTTTTTTGGGTTTAATGCGGAAATGAAGTTGCAATATCGCGGTCGATTTGACAATCAAGGTCGAGATTCAACGCCTAAGCCTGAGGCAACTAAAGATTTGTTAGAGGCGATGTCATTGGTTGCAAAAACGGGTAAAGGCCCCATTGACCAAATTGCAAGTATTGGATGCTCGATTAAATGGAAATAAAACTTTGCTTAGGGATCTTGTTTTTCAACCATTAAGAGATTATTGGTATTGCTCAAAACGCCGTATTAAGCAATAATTCAGCTCTAAGCTCCCGTAAAACTAATAAGTAAATATCACGCGGCCAAAAATTTAGTAGCCTCGATATTCATGAATTTGAGGGAGAGGCTTGAAGAATTTCAGTGCAAGGCTTGTTTAGGTGTGTTTTGGTATACCTTAATTCAATAAACGAGCTGGCACTTTTTACGCTTTAATATAGATTGATTGATAGGGAGAAAGAAATGGCAACTCGTAAAGATTTAGCAAACGCTATCCGTGCTTTGTCTATGGATGCAGTGCAAAAAGCTAACTCTGGCCACCCAGGTGCACCTATGGGCATGGCTGAAATCGCTGAAGTATTATGGAACCATAATATGCGTCACAATCCAACGAATCCAAATTGGGCTGATCGCGATCGTTTCATTTTGTCTAACGGCCATGGTTCAATGTTGATTTACTCATTGTTGCACCTAACTGGCTACGATTTGCCAATGGATGAAATTAAGACATTCCGTCAATTGCATTCTAAGTGTGCGGGTCACCCAGAGTATAGCTATGCTCCAGGCGTTGAAACAACAACTGGCCCACTAGGTCAAGGGATTACTAATGCAGTTGGTTTCGCGATGGCTGAAAAATTACTCGCTGACCAATTCAACAAGCCAGGTCATCAAATCGTTGACCACTATACATACTGCTTCTTAGGTGATGGTTGTATGATGGAAGGCGTATCACATGAAGCTTGTGCTTTGGCTGGTACATGGGGTCTAGGTAAATTAGTTGCTTTCTGGGATGACAACGGCATTTCAATCGACGGTCATATCGAAGGTTGGTACACAGATGACACCGTTAAACGCTTCGAGGCATATGGCTGGCATGTTCAATCAGTCGATGGTCACGATTCTGATGCCATTGATGCTGCAGTCAAAAAAGCAAAAGCAGTTACAGATAAGCCATCATTGATTTGCTGTAAAACAGTGATTGGTATGGGTTCACCAAATAAATCTGGTAGTCATGACTGCCATGGCTCTGCATTAGGTGAGGAAGAAGTTGCAGCAACGCGTGCAAACATTGGTTGGAACTATCCTCCATTTGAAATTCCAGCAGATGTTTACGCTGGTTGGGATCAAAAAGCTAATGGTGCCAAATTAGAAGCTGAGTGGAATGCTAAGTTTGATGCGTATGCTAAAGCTTTCCCAGCTGAAGCTGCTGAATTCAAACGCCGTATGGCAGGTGATTTGCCAGCTAACTGGAAACAAGCTTCTGATGCATTGATTGCTGCGACAAATGAAAAAGCAGAAACCATTGCAACGCGTAAAGCCTCACAAAATGTGATTGCTGCATTAGCCCCAACATTGCCAGAATTCTTGGGCGGTTCAGCTGACTTAACAGGATCTAACTTAACGTCATGCAGTAGCTTCACTCACGTTAATGGTAAAAAGCCAGGAAACTATATCTCGTATGGGGTCCGTGAATTTGGTATGTTCGCTATCATGAACGGCATGGCCTTGCACGGCGGCTTGTTGCCATTCGGTGGAACGTTCCACATGTTCTCAGACTACGCTAAGAGTGCATTACGTATGGCTGCGTTGATGAAACAACGTACGATTGCTGTATTAACCCATGACTCTATTGGTCAAGGTGAAGATGGTCCAACGCACCAACCAGTAGAAAACACATCAGGTCTTCGTTACATTCCTCGTATGGATGTATGGCGTCCATCTGACTCAACAGAAACTGCAGTGGCTTGGGTTTCAGCTGTTGAACGTAAAGATGGCCCATCAAGTTTGGTATTGAGCCGTCAGAACGTGCCAGGCATCAAACACGATACAGCACACTTCGACCTAATCCGTAAGGGTGGTTATGTGTTTTCTGATGTTGCTGGTAAGGCTGATGCAATTATCATTGCTAACGGTTCTGAACTTGATTTAGCTATCAAGGCTGCTGCTGAATTGAACGCTGCGGGGACTAAAGTGCGCGTGGTTTCAATGCCATCAACTAACGTATTCGACCGTCAAGATCAAGCTTATCGTGACAGCGTATTAACTCCGGGCGTTAAACGTGTGGCTGTTGAAGCAGCTCACCCAGACTTCTGGCGCAAATATGTTGGCTTAGAAGGTGCTGTAGTTGGTATCGACACATTTGGTGAATCTGCACCTGGTGGCGTGTTGCTCAAGCATTTCGGTTTCACTGTAGAAAACGTAGTGAAAACTGTTAAGTCAGTTCTGTAATTATTGACGTAAGCTAGACGAAGGGAGCCGATTTTTTTGGCTCCCTTTTTGTTTGTAAATCTAAGGTAATAATCATGACAATTAAAATAGGCATTAATGGATTTGGCCGTATTGGCCGCATGGCGCTGCGGGCAGCATTTCAAGATTTTGAGAACATTGATATTGTTGCGATTAATGGGACTCAAGATCCAGAATATCTTGTTTATATGGCGAAATATGATTCTGTTCATGGCGCTTTTAAGGCCTCGGTCGAATATAAAAATGGCTACTTAATTGTTAATGGAAAAAGAATTCTAATCACTTCAGAAAGAAGTCCTGATCTTTTGGATTGGGGGGCAACGGATGTGGATGTTTTATTGGAATGCACAGGCGTATTTTTAACCCAAGAAAGCTGCCAGAATCATATTGCGGCGGGGGCTAAGAAAGTCGTGCAATCTGCACCACCCAAAGATGATACCCCCATGTTTGTATATGGCGTGAATCATGATGAATATAAAGGGGAAGCGATTGTTTCAGCCGCTTCCTGTACAACCAATGCTTTGGCTCCTCTTGCTAAAGTAATGAATGATCGTTTCGGAATTAAACGTGGTCTCATGACCACGGTCCATGCAGCTACAGCCTCACAGCTAACCGTGGATGGCGCTTCAAATAAGGATTGGCGAGGCGGACGTGGTATTTTAGAAAACATTATTCCGTCATCAACCGGCGCTGCTCAAGCCGTTGGTAAAGTCATTCCGGTATTGAATAAAAAACTGACAGGCATGGCATTTAGAGTGCCAATCTCTGATGTTTCAGTGGTGGATTTAACTTGTGAATTAAATAAAGAAACAAGTTATGAAGAGATTATCGCTGCAATGAAGGCAGCATCAGAATCTGGCCCCTTGAAAGGGGTGTTGGGATTTACCACAGACAAGGTTGTCTCTACGGATTTTCGTGGTGCTGCTAGTGCAGTGGTGTTTGATTCTGAAGCAGGGATCGCGCTTGATTCAACGTTCGTAAAAGTGGTTGGTTGGTATGACAATGAATATGGCTATACCTGCAATATGTTGCGTTTGGCTGAGCATATTGCTTAAGGAGCTTTTATGACCGTAATTAAAATGACTGATTTGGATTTGACTGGTAAACGGGTATTGATTCGTTCAGATTTAAATGTGCCAGTTAAAGATGGAAAAGTCACCTCAGATGCACGTATTACGGCTTCAATGGCAACGATTGTGTTTGCGCTAAACGCTGGTGCGAAAGTCATGGTGACCTCACATCTTGGTCGCCCAGAAGAAGGGGTTTATTCAGAAGAGAATTCTCTTCAACCAGTTGCTGATGTGATTTCATCTAAACTTGGCAAGCCTGTTCGATTGATTAAAGATTGGATCACAGGTAATTTTGATGTGGATGTTGGAGAGTTGGTTTTACTCGAGAACTGTCGTTTTAATGTGGGCGAAAAGAAAAATCTAGATGCGACATCGCAAGCATATGCAAAGCTTTGTGATGTCTTTGTCATGGATGCATTTGGTACTGCGCATCGAGCAGAGGCTTCTACTTATGGGGTTGCTAAATTCGCGCCTATTGCGGCAGCGGGAATATTGCTTACGCAGGAGCTAGAAGCTTTGACTCAAGCCTTATTAAATCCAGCGCGTCCTATGGTGGCGATTGTTGGGGGCTCTAAAGTATCTACTAAATTAACCGTGCTTGAAAGCTTGTCTGAAAAGGTTGACCAGTTAGTGGTCGGCGGGGGAATTGCAAATACCTTCTTGAAAGCAACGGGTTTAGAAATTGGTTATTCTTTATGTGAAGACGATTTGCTAACGACAGCTTGTGCTCTAATGGAAAAAATGGCCAAGCGTGGGGCAGCGGTTCCAATTGCAGTGGATGTGGTTACCGGGAAGCATTTTGATGCGAATGAGCCAGCAGTCATTAAGGATGCTAATGCAATTGCATCAGATGATATGATTTTTGATATCGGACCAAAATCTGCTCAGGAGCTTGCGGACATTATCATGAAGGCTGGAACGGTTGTTTGGAATGGTCCGTTGGGCGTGTTTGAGTTTGACCAGTTTGGTGAGGGAACTAAAACCATTGCGATGGCCATTGCAAAGACCAAGGCATTCACCCTTGCGGGCGGTGGAGATACGATTGCGGCTATTCAAAAATATGATATCTATGATCAAGTCTCTTATATCTCAACGGCTGGCGGGGCCTTTTTGGAATTCCTAGAAGGTAAAAAATTACCAGCAGTGGATATTTTGGAGCAGCGAAATAAGATTTAATCGTTGCGTCAAATAATAAAAAAGGGCCGCATGGCCCTTTTTTATCGTATTTTTAGACTAGCCACTCTAAGGTATAATCTTATCTATTAAATTAATCATTAGCCCTTATAAGCGCTTCATCTTTAGGAAACTGCTTTGTCTAATACGCTTACGCAATCTAGCATCAAGAGCCTGCCATTGCTTCACCAAGGTAAGGTGCGAGATATTTATGATATTGATGCTAACACGATGTTGTTAATCGCTACCGATAGGCTTTCTGCATTTGACGTGATTTTGCCTACTCCAATTCAAGATAAAGGGGCTTTGTTAACCGAAATTGCTAATTTTTGGTTTGAGAAATTAGGGCATATTGTCCCTAACCATCTGACAGGGATTAACCCGGATAGTGTTGTGAGTGACCCTTCTGAAAAAGCGCAATTAGGTAAGCGTGCTTTGGTTGTTAAGAAGCTAAAGCCTTTGCCAATTGAAGCAATTGTGCGCGGGTATATAGCAGGAAGTGGTTGGAAAGAATATAAAGCGAATGGAACGATATGCGGCATTTCTTTGCCGGCGGGCTTACAAGAAGCCTCGAAATTGCCACAGCCTATCTTTACCCCATCAAGTAAAGCGGATGTGGGAGATCATGATGAGAATATTACGCTGGAAAAATGCGCTTCACTTCTCGGTAAAGAGTTGGCAGAAAAAGTTGCAAACACTAGTATTCGCTTGTACCAAGAGGCGGCTGAGTATGCGCTCACCAGGGGCATCATTATTGCGGACACCAAATTCGAATTTGGTTTAGACGCCGACGGTGAGCTTTACTTGATTGATGAAGTGTTAACGCCCGATTCATCACGCTTTTGGCCGGCTGACCAATATGTCGTTGGCAAGAACCCACCCAGTTTTGATAAGCAATATGTTCGGGATTGGCTAGAAGCTTCTGGTTGGAATAAGATCCCGCCGGCACCAATCTTGCCTCAGGATGTGGCAGATAAAACCAGTGAAAAATATCGTGAAGCTTATACTAAACTGACAGGACGTAACCTGACGGTTTAATTAAGCATGTTAAGCCAACTCAAAAAAGTGGCTGGGCAGTTAAAGCAAGAGTTTGAGGTTTATCGACTTGTATTGCGCCATCCAAAAACACCAGTTTTGGCTAAGATTTTCTTAGGGCTGGCAATCGCATACGTGCTGATGCCATTTGATTTGATTCCAGACTTTATCCCAGTCATTGGGCAATTAGATGATTTGGTGATAGTACCCTTGTTGGTCTATGTGGCTTTAAAAATGATACCCAATGCAGTGGTAAATGAGTGTCGTGAACAGATAAGAAGAGAAATAAATTCATGAGTAATATAGATCAATTTGTTGCAGGATATGAGCGCTTCCATGAAAGCTATTTCATGGGCGAGAAGCCATTATTTGGCGAATTGAGTCAAGGTCAAAATCCAAGCACAATGATTATTGCATGCTCTGATTCAAGAGTGGATCCAGCCATTGTGATGGATGCAAAGCCAGGGGATTTGTTTGTTGTTCGTAACGTTGCTAACTTAGTGCCTCCTTATGAAAAAGGGGGTGGTTACCACGGCGTGAGCGCTGCACTTGAGTTTGGAGTTTGTGGTTTAGATGTTCGCCATATCATGGTCATGGGGCATAGACAATGCGGTGGCATTAAAGCCTTAACTGAAGGGGTGCCAGAAGGGGTCGATGGTGAATTTATTCGCCCCTGGGTGAGCATGGCGAGTCATGCATATCGACGTGTAAAAGCCGATTTTCCTGATGCGAGTCCAGCTGAAATGGCTTGCCAGTGTGAATTAGCAGGGATTGTCGTTTCTTTAGAGAATCTAGCAACGTTTCCATTCATACAGACTCGTATCGAGGCTGGAACCTTGACATTACATGGCTGGTATTTTGATATTGAAACTGGCGTGATGTCTGCTTATGATCCTAAAACATTTAAATTTTCACCATTAGTATAATTTTTTTAAAAATAGCTTAAGGAAAAAAGATGTCATTAAATAATGTGCCTGCGGGTAAAGATGTTCCAAATGACTTTAATGTCATTATTGAAATCCCAATGCGGGGCGAACCAATCAAGTTCGAAGTAGATAAGGAATCTGGTGCGATTTTCGTTGATCGTTTTATGGGGACCTCAATGCATTATCCATGTAACTATGGGTACATTCCGCAAACGCTTTCTGAAGATGGTGACCCAACAGACGTCCTAGTGATTACACCTATTCCTTTGCAACCAGGGGTGGTGATTCGTTGCCGTGCAATTGGCGTGCTAATGATGGAAGATGAATCAGGTATGGATGCCAAAGTGCTCGCTGTGCCGGTAGATAAAATCTGCCCACAATATAAAAATGTTCAAAGTTACCAAGATATTCCTGAATTTCAATTGGCCCCGATTGCACACTTTTTCGAACACTACAAAGATTTGGAAAAAGGCAAATGGGTCAAAGTTGGTGAATGGGAAGGTGTTGATGCAGCCAAGGCTGAGATTGTTGCTAGCGTTGCAAGAGCTAAAGTATAAAAGCCTATTGATGTTTTTTGATGAGTTAAAAATGACCACTATGTGGTCATTTTTTTTAAGTTCTTTTTGATAGCCTGTTTAATGCATCACCTAATTCAGAGCCCTCCAGTTGCTTTGCTAAGGACTGTAAATTTTTTGATGCGCTATTGCTAACACGGCGGGGTGGCTTGATGGGTTTTTCTGCCTTTGATTGAACTTGCACTTGGACTCGAATTGAAGTAATTTCAAGGCCTTGTTTTTGTAGCTTTGTGAGTAAACTGGGAAGTAAGAGCTTGATTTTTGCCGCAATAGCCCCATTTTCAACATGTACTGTTAGCCGTTTATGTTCAAAATTACCCGCTAGTGCATATTGCTTTAGTTGGGACGGGACGATTTCGTTCCATATTTTTTGTGTCGAAGTCAGCTCTTGGGCTCTATCTGCTAGTTTTGATAGGGCGGTATCTTTGAGTATTGCATTGATTAATTGCAAATTTAAGACCTCGCGCGAGTTGAAATAGCGAACGTAGAATTACTAAAATGCTTATTATATCGTTTGCATAGAGGTTCGTGTTTTAAGTGACGATCTAAAGGCTGCCGAGAGGCAGCTTGGTTATGGTAAAATCTCGGGAATTTAGTGTATTAAATTATTTTTAAGTCAATCTTAAGAGGGTTCCGCGATAGCGGAAAGTTGGTGTCACTCTATGTTATTCAAGCTTTTTAGAAAACTATTTGGTAGTCGTAATGATCGACTAGTGAAGAAATACTTTCAGCAGGTGGCTGCGATCAATGCCCTTGAGCCTGAAATGGAATCACTTAGTGATGAGGAGTTGCGTGCAAAAACCGAGCAATTCAAAAGTCGCTATCAAGCGGGTGAAACGCTAGATCAGTTGTTGCCAGAAGCTTTTGCTGTAGTGCGTGAAGGTGGTCGTCGCGTATTTCAAATGCGTCATTTCGATGTTCAGCTCATCGGTGGCATGGTCCTTAATGCAGGCAAAATTGCTGAAATGCGGACAGGCGAAGGTAAGACTTTAGTGGCAACTTTACCGGCTTATTTGAATGCCCTCACTGGTAATGGCGTGCATGTCATTACGGTCAACGATTATTTGGCTAAACGTGATGCTGAGTGGATGTCTAAACTCTACAACTTCTTAGGGTTGACTGTTGGCATTAATCTTTCACAAATGCCCCATGATGCAAAACAACAAGCATACGCAGCAGACATCACTTACGGCACTAATAATGAATTTGGTTTTGATTATCTTCGTGACAACATGGTTTTTACTGCTGAAGAGCGAGTGCAGCGTGGTTTAAGCTATGCCTTGATTGATGAGGTTGATTCAATCTTGATTGATGAAGCCCGAACCCCGCTTATTATTTCTGGTCAAGCTGACGATAGCATTGATTTGTACAATCAAATGAATGGCATTGCTGCACAGCTGGTTCGTCAAACAGAAGAAGAAGGCGAAGGCGATTACTGGGTTGATGAGAAAGCGCAGCAAGTGATCTTGTCTGAGAGTGGTCATGAACATGCAGAGGAATTGCTTGAGAAGTCAGGTTTGTTGTTTCCAGGGGCGAGTTTGTATGATGCTGCGAGTATTAGCCTAGTCCATCATATGTACGCTTCATTGCGCGCCCAATCCTTATTCCACAGAGACCAACACTATGTGGTTCGTGATGGTGAGATCGTCATTGTCGATGAGTTTACAGGTCGTATGATGACTGGCCGTCGTTGGTCTGATGGTTTGCATCAAGCGGTTGAGGCTAAGGAAGGCGTAGCGATTCAAAAAGAAAACCAAACGCTTGCCTCAATTACATTCCAAAACTATTTCCGTATGTACGGGAAATTATCAGGAATGACCGGTACTGCTGATACAGAAGCCTACGAGTTTAATCAAATTTACGGCTTGGAAACGGTGATTATTCCAACGCATCGCATCATGCAACGTAAAGATCAGATGGATAAGGTTTATCGTACCGCACGTGAAAAATACAATGCGGTCATTGAAGATATTAAAGAATGCCAAGTGCGTGGACAGCCGGTTTTGGTTGGTACGACTTCTATTGAAAATTCTGAATTGATCGCAGATTTGCTGACCAAAGCAAAATTAGAGCATCAAGTATTGAATGCAAAACAGCATGAGCGCGAAGCCCATATTATTGTACAAGCGGGACGTCCTGGTGTGATTACGATTGCGACCAATATGGCTGGTCGTGGCACTGACATTGTGTTGGGCGGCAATCCTGAACCTGAAATTGATCTTGTGCGTAGTGATGAATCGCTTTCGGATGATGAGAAACAAGCTAAGGTTGCGAAGTTAAAATCGGAGTGGCAACTCAGGCATGATGCCGTGTTGGCTGCAGGTGGTTTGCACATCATTGGTACAGAGCGTCATGAATCTCGCCGTGTGGATAATCAATTAAGAGGACGTTCTGGCCGTCAAGGGGATCCGGGCTCTAGTCGTTTTTATCTATCACTTGAAGATCAATTGTTACGTATTTTTGCATCGGATCGTGTTGCTGCCATTATGGAGCGCCTCAAAATGCCAGAGGGTGAAGCCATTGAGCATCCATGGGTGACGCGTGCTATTGAAAATGCGCAACGTAAAGTGGAAGGTCGTAACTTTGACATTCGTAAACAGCTTCTAGAATATGATGATGTTTCAAATGATCAACGTAAAGTCATTTACGAACAACGTAACGAACTGTTGGAAGTCACTGACGTTGGCGAAACAATCGCTGCGATGCGTCATGATGTGATTCGGGACATGATTTCACTTTACGTTCCACCGGGTAGCGTTGAAGAGCAGTGGGATGTGGTTTCTCTAGAGAAAGTTTTGCAAGCTGATTTTAATCTGCATTTGAATTTACAAAAGATGCTTGAGGATAGTCCAGACTTACATGAAGAAACGCTACGCGAGACTATCCAGGCTGCGGCAGAAGAAGCTTATAAAGCCAAAGAAGAAATGGCCGGCGCGGACACAATGCGTCAATTTGAACGTGCTGTGATGTTGCAGAGTTTGGACAATCATTGGCGTGAGCATTTGGCTGGATTGGATCATTTGCGTCAAGGTATTCATTTGCGTTCTTATGCACAGAAAAACCCTAAGCAAGAATATAAACGTGAAGCATTCGAATTGTTTGCGGCATTGCTAGACACGATCAAACATGAAGTCACTCAAGTGACGATGCAAGTTCAAGTCAAGAGCGCTGCAGATTTAGAGGCAATAGAAAAACCAACAGAACTTGAAAACGTACAGTATCAACATACGGATTATGATGAAGCTCTGGCGGCGCCTGCGGTGAAGGAAATGGCACCAATTGAACGTGAGGGTGTCAAGATTGGCCGTAATGACCCATGTCCATGCGGCTCAGGTCAAAAATACAAACAATGTCACGGTAAGCTAAGTTAGCAAGGGGCGCATATGAGTAATATTGAAGACATCGTTTCCCCTTGTATTGGGGTGTGTGCCATGAATGACACCACAGGATTTTGTATGGGCTGTTATCGAACAGTTGATGAGATTCGTGAATGGTGGAATATGACAGACGAAGAGCGAGAAAAAGTAATGGGCACTTTAGACCAGCGCCTATTGGACAACACGACGTTCTAAATTAAAAGCGGCTTAAAAGCCGCTTTTTTGTTTTTGGAGGTTTGTTTTGCTTCATACAAGTTTTACGAATCAGTTAAAATCTTATTATTCATTCATGACGCAGAGTTAAACCATGCCCGTTAATTTATCCGCTCCAAAATCACAAAGTCTATTGCCTGTTAAGGGTGTTCAACTTGGATTTGCAGAGGCGAATATTCGCAAGCAAAACCGCAAAGACGTTTTAGTGATTAAATTAATTGAAGGTACGCGTGTGGCTGGCGTATTCACCAAAAACCAATTTTGCGCAGCGCCGGTCACTTTATGTAAAGAACATCTTGCCAGTGGTAACGAAATCCGTGCCTTAGTAGTGAATACTGGAAATGCAAATGCAGGGACTGGTGAATTTGGATTGGCTCATGCCAAAGAAACCTGTGCTGCTTTAGCTGACTTGATCGGGGCGAAATCCGCAGCACAAATTTTACCTTTTTCTACCGGGGTCATTTTAGAGCCGTTGCCAGTTGATCGTGTCATTGCTGGATTACCAGCATGCATTAGCAATTTAAAGGAAGACAACTGGTTAAATGCGGCTGAAGCAATTATGACCACCGACATTGTCGCCAAGGGCTATTCTAAACAGATCTCTTTGGCAGGCAAGACGGTCACTGTCACTGGTATTTCTAAGGGCTCTGGGATGATTCACCCCAACATGGCGACCATGTTGGGTTATATCGCAACGGACGCTGCAATCAGCCAATTGGCGCTTGAAAAACTGATTGATTATGCAGTCAATCGTTCATTCAACTGTATAACTGTTGATGGCGACACTTCTACAAACGATTCTTTGATTTTGATGGCAACTGGCCAATCAGGAATCACTGAAGTTCAAGCTGATAGTTCAGACTATTTGTTGTTGCGTGATGCAATCACTGAAGTTGCGACCTTATTAGCCCAAGCGATTGTTCGTGATGGTGAGGGCGCAACAAAATTCATGACGGTTCAAGTGGAAGCCGGTCGGGATATAGAAGAGTGCCGCAAAGTGGCTTACGCTATTTCACACTCCCCACTCATTAAAACAGCTTTTTTTGCTTCGGATCCTAATTTAGGTCGTATTTTGGCAGCGATTGGGTATGCGGGTGTTGATCAGTTAAATGTAAATGCCATGCAGCTTTATTTGGGGGATGTGCTTGTTGCGGAGCATGGAGGACGGGCTGAGGCCTATCGAGAAGAACAAGGTGCCGCAGTGATGAAGGAGGCTGAAATTTTGGTGCGTGTAGTGCTTAATCGTGGCGAGGCTAGTGCTACAGTATGGACATGTGATTTTTCATATGATTATGTAAAAATTAACGCAGATTATCGCTCTTAAAATGGCCAATATTGAAAGCCTCATTACCCGTGCTGAGTCTCTTTTAGAAAGGCTTGCCGCTTATTTGCCAAAGAGTGAACAGGAAGTAAATTGGAATGCACTAGCATGGCGATGGCAAGTAAGAAATGGCCGTGGTTATTTAGAAGCCGTTACGCATCCTCATCAAATTAAGCTCGAATCTATTTGTAATGTTGATGCGCAAAAGTCTGCGGTGGTAAAGAACACAGCACAATTTGTGAATGGATTTCCTGCTAATAACATATTGCTAACGGGTGCTCGAGGCACAGGAAAATCCACCTTAGTTAAAGCGTTGTTGAGTGAGTTTTCGAAAGACGGCTTACGTATTATTGAAGTTGAGAAACAAGATTTGGTTGCGCTACCAGAGATTGTCAATTTACTGAGGTCTAGGCAGGAGCGGTTTATCGTGTTTTGTGATGACCTTTCTTTTGAGGCTGCGGAACCTGGCTACAAGGCACTTAAGGTGGTCTTAGATGGCTCGATTTCTACCACCTCAGATAATGTGATTGTTTATGCCACTTCAAATCGACGTCACCTGATGCCTGAATTTATGGCTGAAAACTTAGAAACCCAATATGTTGGTGAAGAGATTCGGCCTGGTGAAACCTCAGAAGAAAAAATCTCGCTTTCAGAGCGTTTTGGATTGTGGCTATCTTTTTATGCCTTTGATCAAGACGAGTATCTCAATGTCGCAGCATATTGGCTTAAGCATTATGGCATCCTCGAAATGAATGATCAGGTCAGACAATCAGCTCTACTTTTCTCGCTGACTCGTGGCGCACGCAGTGGTCGTGTGGCATATCAATTTGCGCGTGACTATGCTGGCCAAAAGGCGTTAGACGATCAAAAGAAATCATCTTGAACGGCAGAAATATAGTGCATGCTGCTGTAGCAGTATTGATCGATCAAAGTGGATTGGTGTTGCTGGGAAATCGTCCTAAAGGAAAAGCTTGGGCCGGTTGGTGGGAGTTTCCTGGCGGAAAAATTGAAGAAGGTGAAACCCCCTTCGATGCATTGCAGCGTGAGCTTTATGAAGAGATTGGTATTCACGTCACAGAAGCTTACCCTTGGGTCGTTCGCACGTTTGATTACCCTGAAAAAACAGTCAAATTAAATTTCTTTATTGTTAAAGTCTGGCAAGGTGAGCCATTAGGTAAAGAAGGTCAGCAATTAAGTTGGCAAGCCCCATTTAATTTGACGGTTGAACCTATGTTGCCAGCTAATACTCCCATTCTAAAGGCTTTAAGTTTGCCAGCAATTTACGCGATTACCAATTTGCAGGAAATGGGTGAAGAGGCTTTTTTTAAGGCGCTACAACTTCAATTAGAGGTGGGGTTAAAGTTAATTCAGGTGCGCGAGAAACACCTCGAGCCAGCAGCATTGTTAGCGTTTTCAAAAGCAGTGATTAAGCTCGCGCATGGGTATGGTGCTAAGGTGTTAATCAATGCTGATGTAGAGATGGTGATGAGTGCTGGGGCTGATGGTCTTCATTTGACTAGTGAAGCGCTGATGAGTCTTGGCCACAAGCCTAAGGGGATGATGGTTGCCGCTTCATGCCACAATGCGCATGAAATTGGGTATGCGATCCAGTTAGATTTAGATTTTGTGATGTTGTCCCCTGTATTGCCAACCCTTAGTCACCCAGAAGCGCAAGGGTTGGGCTGGGAATCATTTGCAAAAATTAAACAGGGTTGTCCTTTGCCAGTCTATGCGTTGGGCGGAATGCAACAGAAAGATTTGAGAACTGCATGGCAGAACGGCGCGCACGGGATTGCCATGCAACGAGCTATTTGGGAATAAATGTACAAACGATACCTGATTATTTTTGCCTTGTTGATCACGTTGCCTTTTATAGGCAAGTTTTATTGGGCGAAGCAAGAAACTGAGGTTTTGAAGATTTTACCTTGCGCTGATATCACGCGAGGTTGCGGAAATGACTTTCTAGATGTTCATTTTGAAGAATCACCAAAAGTGATGCAGCCTTTGCATTTAAATTTACACTTGAGCGATGCTGAGAATATTAAAAATATTCACATTGATTTTGTGATGAAAAATATGGAAATGGGGCTGAATCGCTATCTTCTCATTCCATCTAATCAAAGAGGTGAATGGCAAGCTGTGGTGACTTTACCGGTTTGTAGTCAAGGAAGAAGTCATTGGAATATGATGATTGAAATTGAATCTGCAGATATTGTGCAGCATTTTCAGATCCCATTTTCGGCAAATCCTAGTGGTGCTGACTGACAATCAAGTTAGGGTTGTTCAGTTTTTACTGGACTATTGACCGTGACGACGGTTTCTTTATTCAGCTTGTCTTTGAAGTGCAGACTGAACTGAACTTCATCACCTGCCTTGAGCGGCTTTTTTAAATCAAATAACATTAAATGATATCCACCTGGGGCAAGGTGACTGGGTGTATTAGCTTTTAAGTCTAATTCTTGGGCCATTCGCATTTTCATGACGCCATTTTCAATCGACATTTGGTGAATTTCGACGATTTCAGCGATTGAGCTATCAATCTTAACTAGGCTAGTTTCTGATTTGCTGGTAATGGTCATATAGGCAGCACCTACCTCTTGACCCTCGGCACTTGCACGAACCCATTGATCTGTAATTGAAATGGCGGGAGTTTCTTGATGACAACTGACCAGGAGGGTGGCGCAAAGCATGATGAGCAGGCCAAGCAATTTACTTGACATGCTAGTTCAGGGCTTCGCTATCTAAATCATCGGAATTAATCGGGGTTTCTATGCGATAACCTTCATTTGCCCAGATTCCAAGATCGACCATTTTGCATCTTTCTGAGCAGAACGGGCGAAATGGGTTATTCGGGCTAAATTCTGAGGGTTCGCCACATTCAGGGCAAGCAACTAAACGGACTTTCTTTTGGGTACTGTCGGACGGCATGAAATCTCAAAAAATAATAAAACTAAAGGTTGCAAAGTGTCAGCATGAACGGGACATCATCATTGCAGGGGAGGGGCTTTTCATTACGATTCATAGAAATGAATCGTATGTTAATGGCATATTTATTGGCGCTAATTTCCGGGTAGCAAGTTAACTCATCATTAAGCTTAACCTGAAGCATTTGAGCTGGCTTTGCGCCACCAATCATTTGTTGGAAAGCTCCGCTTAATGCAATGTTTGAAACGGACTGGCTACTGCCCCTGACAATGTTGAGGATGATACCAAGCGCATCATAAATCGGGGTTAAATGCGCCAGCCATTTTTCAAGATCTTCTCTTCTATCTTGAGCAGAGCCGAGAAGCCAATAATGGAACGCTGGTAAATCAAACTCACATAAACCGCCAGGAATGATCGCGCGTTGTTTAATTGACATTAACCATTCATTTTCACGAATGGGCTGACCGATTTTTGTGCTGATCGCTCTTAGTTTTGCAGAAGTGCCAATGATCTTGTCTATAATGGGTTGAAGGACTTCGCTTGCAATATTAGGATTGCCAACCAGGCCTGTCATTACGATCTTTTGACGATCTAACTCTTGTAATAAATCAGTTTTTAAATCCGTGCGGTCAATAATATCCAGAATTTGGAAAAACGAGACAATTGCGTTGTGGTGGTGATTAGATTCTTCGGAATTGATGTTCAGTAATACTTTAGAGAATAGATCTTCCAGCCTAAGTAGCGTCCTGATTCTTTCATTGAAAGGGAATTCGTATACGGCCACTTTGGTTTTCGCCTAACTATTCATTTAATTCCCACAGATTATGAGATTGATTTCTTAAATACGCAAGTATTCACATATTTTTCATGCAGTTGAGCAATCTTTTGATCAAGAGCCTCAATGGAGCCATCATTTAAAATGATGTCATCAGCCAGCAGGTTGCGTTGCTCCCTGGGCATTTGGGCGTTGATAATTTTTTGGATGTCTTCTCTTGAATGATGATCTCGACTGCTCGCTCTAGAAATTTGCATTTCCGGATCGCTATCAATGACTAAACTTCGGTTGATAATTTTTAAGTAGCGATCACTTTCAAACAGGAGGGGGATGACTAATATTTGATAGATTGCAGAGGTATTTTTTTGAAGTTCTTCGATGGCCTTATTGTAAATTGCAGGGTGAAGAATGGCTTCTAATTTCTTTCTTGCAGATTCGTCCGCAAAGATGATCGACCGCAATTGATCTCTATTTAAGGTGCGATCATTGATTAAAACTTCATGACCAAAAGCCTTGGCGATTTCTTTTAATATTGGCTGGCCTTCAAAAGTTAAGTCGTGACTAATTTTGTCGACATCCACGATAGGGACGCCAAGTTTGCTAAAAAGCTTGGCTGCCTCGCTTTTTCCACTACCTATTCCACCTGTCAGGCCAATAATGTACATGGCTTAACCGCCAAAATATAACTGTGAAAGTTGTTTGCCCCAGAATAATGAAGCAATCCCCCCTATCGCAAGGTAAGGACCAAATGGAATTGGTATATTTTTACCTTGTTTAGCAAAAACAATCATACTTATTCCAACAATTGATCCAATCAATGAAGCAAGCAGGATGACCGCAGGAATCATCGTCCATCCAAACCAAGCCCCAATGGCGGCTAACATTTTGAAGTCACCATACCCCATGCCTTCTTTGCCACTCAAAAGCTTAAAAGTCCAAAATACGATCCACAAAATTAAGTAGCCGACTGCGGCGCCTATCACTGCTGTTTGGAGGTCAGTAAATCCATGGTCGAGGTTGAATATCAGGCCGATCCAAAGGAGTGGCAGGGTGATGTCATCAGGCAAAAGATGGGTGTCTAGGTCAATGCATGCGAGCGTCAATAGGGAAAGTGCAAATAAGGATGCTGCCAGTGTCGTGGTGCTGAATCCAAATTTGCTAGCAATAAGCCCTAATAATAAGGCACTGATAAGCTCTACCGCCGGATATCGAGGGCTTATAAGACTGTTGCATTCTTTACACTTTCCCTTAAGGAAAAGGTAGCTCAGTACTGGAATATTTTCTATTCCAGAAATCAGTTTGTTGCAATTGGGGCATGCCGATCTTGGGGTAATTAAATTATATTTTACGGAGACCGTATTTGATTTTGTATCTGGATTACATAGTTCTTGGCATTGTTGTCGCCAGTCTTGTTCCATCATTTTGGGTAGTCTATAAATGACAACATTTAAAAAGCTACCGATGATCAGGCCAAACAAACTGAAGCATGTAACAAATAATGTAGAATTTTGTTGAAAGAGTGTAATTATTTCAGGCATAGGGGTATTCTTTTATTAAGTAGTAGCATATTCGCATTGAAATATATCGAGGGCAACTTTATAAATGAATTGCCCTCTTGAAATGCAAAAAATAGTCACCAATATATAATGTATATAAATGTTGCATAGGAATAATTTTATGTGCGCTGCCCCAAATATTGAAGAGAATCTGTTGGAGATGAATGACGATCAGGTCGCGGCTTGGACGAAGCCGATTGTCTGCCGGGTTGAAGTCGATTTGCCTAATTGGATGGCTGAACTAACTGGGGATAAGAATTGGGAAGTCTTCAATGAAGAGGAAACGGATGACTACATGATTTATGCCATGCGTTTTGGTCGACGAGAGGCTGAGGTGACTTTGTATCACAGTGGCTATG
>CAJBIA010000089.1 GCA_903953055.1 uncultured Methylophilaceae bacterium | reverse complement strand
CTGAAACCACCAAAAAACGGAGTCGTACCCTCAGTAAAGGCAATGCTGTAGCCGTAAATAGCCCAAAGCACACCCAAGACACAAGTAATCATGAACGTTTGCATCAGGACTGAAAGCATGTTCTTTTGGCGTGCCATACCACCATAGAACAAGCCCAAACCAGGCACACACATCATTAGAACAAGTACCGTAGCCACAATCATCCAAGCCGTATCACCTTTATTTGGCACTGGCGCAGCAGCCGCTGCATTTGTTGCCGCTGGGGCAGCAGGCGCCGCTGCAGCATCCGCTGCTGGCGCAGCTTCTGTCGCTGTTGCCACTGCTTTTGTATCATCAGCATAACTTACGTTTGTTAGGCCAAATAGACCAAAACCTAATGCACTAACTAGCGCGAGTGTTGATAGTAATTTTTTCATGTTATGTCTCCTTATAGCGCTTCAGGACCGGTTTCACCGGTACGGATGCGATAAACTTGCTCGAGATTGAAGACAAAAATCTTGCCGTCACCGATTTTGCCAGTGGTTGCGGACTTCTCGATCACTTCAATCACTTGATCAAGCATTTCATCTGCAATTGCAACTTCCAATTTCACTTTAGGCAAAAAGTCCACCACATACTCAGCACCACGGTACAACTCTGTGTGCCCTTTTTGACGACCAAAGCCTTTAACTTCAGTCACAGTAATACCTTGCACACCGATTGCTGAGAGCGCTTCACGTACCTCGTCAAGCTTGAATGGCTTGATAATGGCTGATACAAATTTCATGTTATGTCTCCTTACTATTGTTGAGGATATGCGCAAGAATTTCCGAACATATCCTCAAATAGCAGTTAATAAATAAAACGCTTTTAAATTAGAAGCTCTTTGTAATACCAACAACAAGTTTCTTGCTATCAATATCTTTTGTAGCTGTTGTGCCATCAAACGTTAAGAAGTTTTTGTAAGCGCTTGAACCTGTTGTACCAGTATAGAATGCATTTAAAGCCCAAGTATCAGCGAACGTTTTTGTAACGCCCACTTTGTACCAAGTCCAATCAAGACCAGTACTATTTTCAATCACTTGACGACCAACCTCGCCAGCTACATTCAAGCCCATTGGAAGATCATAACTAGCACTCGCCATGAAGTAATGCGACCATTTCGTATCACCAGTTACACCTGCGTTTTGGTCACCTGCGAAACTGCCATGTGGATAAGCCACATCTGGACCCGTTACCCCTGAATTATTGGTATTCCAGCCATAAAATTTAGTTGGATTCGCACCGGCTTTTACAGTGAACCATTTCCAACCTAAGCTGGCGTATAACTCTGCCGTATCAAGCTTTGATTTGTTATATGGTAAAACACTACCAACTCCACCTGATGCTGCTGTTTTAGCAAAATCACCATCCGGGTAATAAACATAAACTGCACCAACATCATATTTAAAGTCTGTTGCGAATGTATTGCGGAAACCAATTGACCAATCTGTTTCTAGGCTAGCATTTGGTAACCAATGACTTGAAACATTAGAGCCCCAGAACCCAGCATAGAAGCCTGAAGCATGGTCAGCTTCAATACCAAATTGCACTGCTGGATTACCCCAAGTTTGTGTTTGACCGCGCCAGATATAGTCACTCACCAAAGATGCGCTAGATGGGAATGTCCAAGTTGGTGTTTCTGCAGCGGCTGCTGCAGGAGCAGCCGCTTCTTCGGCAAAAGCAACTTGCGAAGCCAATGCACTTAATACTGCAACTGTTAATAATGATTTACGCATAATTTTTCCTTTATATAAAATACAAAATTTGAAAAACAAAGTTTTACGGTTACTTATAAGCAATCGCCGTGCCAACATTAAAAAGCGTGAAAATGGGTCATGTTAATCTGCTGGGATAGATAAAATATCTAAAGTCATGTTTTAAATGATAATTATTAATTTCTTTAAAAATTAATAAGTTAACCAATGTCAGATAAAAAATATAGGAAAAGTTGGGTTTATG
>CAJBIA010000088.1 GCA_903953055.1 uncultured Methylophilaceae bacterium | reverse complement strand
ATGCATCATCCGCATTAATCACCGCTGTTCCACCAAGCGCTAAGCCTTCAAAAATCTCACCCTTTGCTTTTGCAATGGCATCTAGACTTCCAAGCTCGCCGATATGTGCGCTTCCAGCGTTATTCACTAACGCTATGTTTGGCTTAGCCAAATTGGTTAAATAAGACAATTCACCGGAGTGATTCATCCCCATTTCCAGAACGGCATACTGATGTTGATTACGCAACTCCAACATGGTTAGAGGCAAACCAATATCATTATTCAAATTTCCCTGCGTCGCTAAAACGCCAGCCTCATTGTGAGTCGCCGCTCTTAAAATATTGGCTAACATCTCTTTCACCGTGGTTTTACCATTACTGCCAGTAATTGCTACGACGGGCATATCAAACTTCGCCCGCCAATGTGCTGCCAACTTTCCTAATGCTAGGCGGGTGTCTTTCACAAGCAATGCAGGGCTGTCATTCGAACCAGAAGAAACTAAAACTGCCGATGCGCCAGCCTCTAAACTTTGCGCAGCATAATGATTACCGTCAAAGTTCTCACCCTTAAGCGCAACAAATAACTGCCCTTTTTTGATCGCACGGCTATCAGTCCCCACACAACAAAACTCGATATCAGCGCCGATCATTTGTGCTTGAGTTGCTACTGCCGCTTCAGATAAGCGCATCATGCCGCTTTCTCCTGTAAAGCTTCTTCCGCAACCTTCATATCGCTAAAGGGATATTTCACCCCAGCAATTTCTTGATATTCTTCATGGCCCTTACCTGCAATCAGGACCAAATCCCCTCTTTTCGCTTTCTTAACTGCGTACCTGATTGCTTCAGCACGATCTTCAACACTGACAGCCTGGTAGTTAACGCCAGTCATCACGGCTTGAATAATGCTCTGAGGAGATTCCGTACGTGGATTATCTGAAGTCACCACAATGTGGTTTGCTAGACTAGATGCGATCTGGCCCATGAGTGGGCGCTTACCTTTATCTCGATCACCACCGCAACCAAAAACACAATAAATTTCTGAATTTGTGGAGAGTTGTGAACGCAGCGCGTTAAGCGCTTGCTCTAAGGCATCAGGAGTATGGGCATAATCAATTACGATTAAAGGGTATTCACCACCCCCAAGTTGCTGCATACGTCCAGGAACTGGCTTAATCATAGACAATGCATGAACTGCGTCAGACAAAGATATGTCTGATGCCAGCAATGTCGCCAATACTGCTAGCAAGTTATAGACATTGAATTGCCCGATCACATTAGTATGAACAGTCGCCTCTCCAATGGGAGTCATCACCTCTATGGTGATGCCACTTTCATTCAATTGCATATTTTTTACAGCGATATCATTTACACCGGAAAAGTTTTTGTTGATGCCGTAAGTAAAGACAGATTGACCTTTTTGAATCAATTCAGAAGCTAGTTTTGCACCATAGACATCGTCACGGTTTAATACCGCGGCTTTTAAACCAGTCAATTCGAACAACTTTCTCTTGGCTTCGCCATACGCTTGCATACTGCCGTGGTAGTCCAAATGATCACGCGTTAAATTAGTAAATACAGCCACATCAAACGCCACCCCATTCACACGACCTTGATCTAGTCCATGTGATGAAACTTCCATTGCAACCACTTCTATTTTGTTTGCTACATAACTTGCCAATAATTCATGTAAAACGATTGCATCAGGCGTCGTATTCATCGTTTTTGATAAGTTACTGAGTACACCATTCCCCAATGTGCCAATCACTGCAGATTGACGATTAACTGCTGCAAATGCCTGTGCGAGCCAGTGAGTGCATGTCGTTTTACCGTTGGTTCCTGTCACACCGATCATCCATAAGTTTTTTGATGGCGCTCCATAAAACTCGCTTGCCACTTTCCCCACATGTTGTTTTAAGTTAGATAAGGCTTGATTCGGAACCTTCCAACCCGCTTGCCATATAAAATCGGCATCATCCCAAATGACGGCAACCGCACCTTTTTCAATGGCTTGATCGATGTAAGCGCGGCCATCTGCTGTCTCGCCCTGATAAGCAACAAACAAAGCACCTGCTTGGACTTGACGACTATCCGCTGTGATGTGCTCAATTTTGGCTTGAGCTTTTAAAGAAGCTAGATTGGCCTGCATCATGCAGCCTCCTTAACTTCAGGGAAATCTGCTGGTGGTAATATCACATTATTATTTGGAGCATCCTGTGGCACACCCATCATTCGGAGTGTTGCCCCCATTACTGAGCTGAACACCGGCGCTGCAACCGCCCCACCATAATATTGACCATTACTGGGCTCATCTATCATGACGGCAATAATTAACTTAGGATTGCTAGCTGGCGCCATGCCTACAAAAGAGGCAATGTATTTATCCTGATACCCGCCAATGCCAGGCTTGTGCGCTGTACCAGTTTTTCCGGCCACTCTGTAACCCATCACTTGGGCTTTTGGCGCAGTACCCCCAGGCTGAACAACGGTTTCCAACATGTCACGAACACTCAACGCAGTCGCCTTAGAAAAGACCTGTTGCCCAACTGAGAAGTCTTTAGATTTGAGCAATGTAACCGGGCGCATTTCACCATCATTGGCAAAAACTGTGTAGGCCCGAGCAATTTGCAATAAAGTCACACTGATACCATTACCATAAGCGATAGTGGCCTGCTCAATAGGATGCCATGTTTTATAATTTCTAAGCTTTCCAGAGGCCTCCCCTGGAAAATTGACATGGGTGATGGTACCGAAGCCTAGTTGATTAAATACACCCCACATGTACTGTGGCTCAAGTGACAATGCAATCTTAGCCGCACCCACGTTTGATGATTTTTGTATCACCTCTGCCACCGTTAACAATCCATTAGGGTGGGAGTCATGCACTGTCGCACTACCGATTTTATAGCTTCCTGGCGCCGTCTCTATTTTCGTGTCTGGTGTATATTTCCCAGTCTCAATTGCTGCAGCAATTGTCATTGGCTTCATGGTTGAACCCGGCTCAAAGATATCTACAATGGCGCGATTACGGGACTTAGCCGTATCTTTATTCGGATTATTTGGGTTATATGACGGCAGATTCACCATTGCCAAGATCTCACCTGTTTTGGCATTCAGCACAATCGCAGCGCCTGCTTTGGCTTTATTCTCTTCAACCGCTTTAGCTAATTCACGGTAAGCCAGATATTGAATTTTACGATCAATAGAAACCACTAGATCCCGACCATCCTGGGGAAGCTTTACAGCCTCTAAATCTTCAACAATATGTCCCTGGCGATCTTTAATGACATGACGACTTCCCGCTTTTCCAGATAGCCAGTTTTGATACTGCAACTCGAAACCTTCCAATCCGTTTTCATCTGAACCGGTGTAGCCCACCAAATGCGCTGCAACATCACCAGCAGGATAGAAGCGCTTATACTCGCGCTGCATGTATATTCCAGGAATATGCAAAGCCATGACATGATTTGCCAATTCAGGTGAAATACGGCGCTTTAAATATACAAAATCACGATTCTGATTTGCAATTTTCGCTGAAATCTCATCCACTTTCATTTCCAAGAATTGCGCTAATTTTTCCATCTGCTCTTGGCTGGCCTTTGCATCTGCCGGATTTGCCCAAATTGACTCCACTGGCGAACTAATTGCCAAAGGCTCACCATTTCGGTCTGTAATCATTCCCCGGTGTGCGTAAAGTGTAATTGCTCTCGTATATCGAGCTTCCCCTTCTTTTTGATAAAAGGAATGACGCACACCCTGCAATAAAACTGCACGGCCAATTAATGCCGCAAATCCCAACAAAATCAAAACCAACAGCAGGCGTCTGCGCCACTGCGGAAATTTGATTGATTGTTGAACGACGGCCATATTATTTACTAATCCATTATTGTGTTGACTGAACTGCTGGTTTTTCTATCTGTGGCGATTGCACATCATCAACCGCGACAATTTGTATGTGCTTTGTATCTGGCACGTACATTCTCAACAAATCTGTTGCAACCTGTTCTAATCGGTTATGCATAGCCCATGTACTTTGCTCTAACTGCAATTGACTCCATTCAGTTTCAAAAAGCTTTGCTGTTTCCTGCTCTTGCTGAAGTTCAAAATATAATTTGCGAGACTTATGCTGCGAGGTCACTAAACTCAATGCACTAACAATCAACACCAAAAATAAAATAAGATTTAGACGCGTCATTTACAAACTCACATTCGTCCGTTCAGCCACACGCAACACTGCACTTCTTGACCGTGGATTTTTTTTCACTTCCGCCAGACTTGGTTTCTGGGGTTTACCAATCGCCATCATTCTTGGTTTAGGTAGATCTTTTGCCATTACAGGGAAGTTTGGAGGCAGGTCATCTCTATCCTGCTCTCCCTTAACAAATTGCTTCACGATCCGATCTTCCAAAGAGTGAAAACTGATTACAGAAAGTCTACCCATTGGAACTAGCATTCTTAAACACTGCGGTAAAACTACCGACAGTTCCTCAAGCTCTTGATTGATGAAAATCCTGAGAGCTTGAAAAGTACGCGTCGCCGGGTCTTGGCCAGGCTCGATTTTTGGGACAGCATCTGCCACGATCTTGGCAAGTTGTTTAGTAGTGGAGATGGCATCCCCCCTTGTGCGTGACGCAATAATCGACCTTGCAATCTGTTTAGCAAACCGTTCTTCACCATAATTCTTAATTACCTCCACCAATTTTTTTTCTGTAGCTACTGCAATAAATTCCGCAGCAGTTTGCCCATTCGTTTGGTCCATTCGCATATCCAATGGCCCATCAAATCTAAAACTAAACCCTCGCTCCCCAATGTCAATTTGCGGCGAGGAAATACCTAAATCCAACAAAATTCCATCAACATTAGAAATGCCAAGCCCACGAAGCGCATCTTCCATCTCAGCAAAATGGCGATGCACAATTTGAAAACGGGCATCTTGAATTGACGCCGCAGAACTTACCGCCGCCAAATCACGATCAAGCGCAATTAAGCGTCCCTTATTTCCTAGTCTTTCCAAAATCTTGCGACTATGTCCGCCACGCCCAAACGTACCATCAACGTAAATTCCCGATGGCTGGATCGCAAGACCATCGACAGCTTCTTCCAGCATCACCGTAATGTGCGCTGACACCTCTCCTACATTTAATTCAGGGATGTTTGAAGGTGAGCTCACGCTCACAGTGAGAATCCTTCCAGTTCTTGCGGCAATGCCAAGTCTTCACCTGCCATCACAATATCTAATTGAGTGCGCCACGCTTCAAGATTCCAAATCTCAAAGTGACTCCCCTGACCAACCAACATTGCTTGCTTATCTAATCCTGCAAATTCACGTAAGGCTGAGGAAACCAATAAGCGCCCGGCGGCATCCATTTGAATGTCCTCCGCATAACCAACGAGTAAGCGTTGCAATGCACTTGAGCGCTTATCAAATGAAGACAGTGACATCATTTTCGCCTGGATAGGCTCCCAAGCAATTTGAGGATAAAGTAACAAACAACGGTGGGGATGCGCAGTCAAAACCAACTGGCCTGCACTTTGAGACAAAAGAGCGTCACGGTGCTTAGCTGGAACAGCTAGCCTTCCTTTAACATCTAAACTTAATGATGAAGCACCGCGAAACATAAAACCCCTTTGATATCTTGGGCGGAATTAACAAAACTGGCCGATGGGGACAAACAAATTTCCCACAAAACACCACTTTCACCCACTTGTTCACACTATAGATAAAAAAAAGGGCCTATGCAAGCCTTTTTTGTGATTTTTCCTTTACAGTACAATGACTTAGCTAATTTTCAGCTAAAATAAAATATCCTTTAAAAATAAGAGCATAGCTAATTAAATGAATGTCACTTATAAAGAGTGGGTTTGGAAAGTTCAAAGAGGGATTTAGAAAAAATAAGAAAAGTGAAGCTGGCCGATAAGCCGGGTTCTGTTCTCGCCTTTCGGCGAGTGACAGTCATTCATCTAGGCGTGCAATTACTTGCACGCTCAAGCAACCTACCCGCTGGCAGCGCGAGCCACGCCATTGCCAGCCTATTTGGTCTTGCTACAGATGGAGGTTACCGCGTTTCACCGTAACTTAATACGCTCGTCTCTGTGGCCCTATTCCGCGCCTTATACTATTGCTAGATTTCAGCGTACGGCCGTTAGCCGTCATCTTGCTCTGTGTAGCCCGGACTTTCCTCCCCCCATTGCTGAGCGGCGACTGTCTAGCCAGCTTCCCGATTATTTTAACACGCGAAGGAGAATCCCTTTAATGCTAAAGAACCTTCCAATCCACCGATTGACCGGCCCTCATTGGGACAAGGTAGTTTCCAAGAAATGGAATGCTTTCTGGCACGCTCCATCGATCCTTCACCAAAGTCAATTTAGCATTATTTCGTGGTAGCCCATAAAAATCAGCGCCATAAAAACTAGCAAAGGCTTCAAGTTTGTCTAGCGCGCTTTCAGCTTCGAAGACTTCTGCATACAGCTCAATTCCAGCATGGGCGCTATAAATGCCTGCACAGCCGCAAGCATTCTCTTTAGCAGATTTCATATGCGGCGCACTATCGGTCCCTAAGAAAAATTTAGAGCTCCCCGAAATAGCCGCTTTTACTAAGGCGAGTCTATGTTCTTCACGTTTTAAAACTGGCAAGCAGTAATGATGTGGACGAATGCCACCGGTAAACATGGCATTACGATTCATCAACAAATGATGCGGTGTAATGGTTGCAGCACAATTACTCGGCGCGTCAACCACAAACTCTGCCGCTTCTTTAGTTGTTATGTGCTCAAGCACAATCTTAAGTGATGGGTATCTTGCTAAAAGCGTTTTCAAATGACGGTCAATAAAGACCTTTTCACGGTCAAACACATCAACATTAGGGTCTGTCACTTCCGCATGGATTAATAAAGGCATGCCAACTTTCTGCATCGCCTCCAACGCCTTAGAACAAGCATCTAAATTCGTCACCCCAGAGTCTGAATTGGTCGTGGCGCCAGCAGGATAAAGCTTAACGCCATGCACAAACCCACTGCTCTTGGCCTTCAAAATTTCATCCACCGATGTATTGTCAGTTAAATACAAAGTCATTAGCGGTTCAAAATCAATCCCCACAGGCAAGACATCTAAAATGCGCTGACGATACTCAATCGCTAATTGCGTTGTTGTAATGGGTGGACGTAAGTTAGGCATCACAATAGCCCGGGCAAAACGATAGGCTGTATCTGGAACCAACGTTTTCAGTGCTTCCCCATCTCGCAAATGAAGATGCCAGTCATCTGGACGTGTGATAGTGAGTTTATTCATGCTCAATTGTCTTTAATTTTTAATGCAAATTCATAAAGGATGTTTTTTTTAACACCGGTAATTTCCGTCGCCAATTTTACCGCTTGTTTCAATGGCAAGTCTGCCAACAACAATCGGAGTACGCGCTCATCATCATCACTAATTGCCGCAGTCGCAACAGGCTCAGCAGCCTCAACTAACAACACAAATTCGCCACGCTGTTGATTAAGATCACTTTCCAACCACATTTTAGCTTCTTGCAAAGCGCAACGATGAAAAGTTTCATATGTCTTGGTAAGCTCTCGAGCAATTGTTAAGCGACGCTCGCCACCTAATACCGAAGTGAGATCCTCTATACATTCTAAAATTCTATGCGGCGCTTCATAAAAAACTAACGTTGTCGTATACCCCTTTAAGAATTCCAAAGTTTTTCGACGTTGCGACCCACTCGCAGGCAAGAATCCATAGAATAAGAAACCATTTTCAGTAATACCAGCCGCGGAAAGCGCCGTAATAACAGCACTTGCTCCAGGGATAGGCACCACATTAACCCCCGCCTTACGAAGCAAATCAACCACAATTGCCCCAGGATCACTAATGCCAGGCGTTCCCGCATCAGATACCAACGCAATAGATTCGCCCGCTTGAATCCGCTCAAGCAACAATTGGGCGGACTTTTGCTCATTATGCTCGTGTACTGCAATCAGTTTTTTTTGAATTGCAAAATGAGAAAGCAAATGTGAAGTGTGACGAGTATCTTCTGCCGCAATAGAGTCAACGCTTTTTAAAACCTCCAGCGCCCGCAGACTGATATCTTGGAGATTCCCAATTGGGGTCGCGACCACATATAATGTGGGAACACCATGAACACTCAAATCAAACTCACTTTCATACTATCCATACTGACGCTTCCAGTCATGATAGCGATTTTAGGTATAAGCAGCTTAGCGCATGCAGAACAAAATTCTAAACTAAAAAAAAATGCCGAAGAGTATTTTGATGAAGGCTATAGCTGTGTTAAAAAAGGTGACAAAGTTTGTGCGCAAGTCGCTGCATCCAACATCACAAACCAATCGCCCTACTCAAAATTACTCATTGGCATACTCGCCAACACGGATGGTGATTTTGACACCACTTTCAGAGAGTTGCTCCCTCTGCAATCAAACACAACACTCAATTCAAAGGCCTATGTAAGTTTACACATAAGCCTTGCAGTCGCATATGAAAACCAATCTGATTCGCTTCGTGCTTTAGAACAAAGAGTACTAGCAGACGCAGAGCTCATCAAAGCGAGCGCTGCCAATCAAGAAGAAATTCGAAGTAATCAAGAAAAAATTTGGGAGGCCATTTCAGTTCTAAGCCGCACTAGCCTAACCGAAATGCGGGGTAATAGTCCAAACTCCATCATTCAAGGCTGGATTGACTTAGCATTAGCTGTAAAACTTGAAAATAATAGCGAGACTAATGAGCAATCGATTGAGCGTTGGAAAAAAGCCTACACAGACCATCCTGCTAATGAAGTTATCGCAAAAGAACTATTTTCATCTATACAATCAAAACAAACGCCCTTAAAAAATAAACTTCGTGGTGCAGTTGGACTTCTGTTGCCTTTTTCTGACCAAGGACTTTATCCATTTTGTGACGCCATTGAAAGAGGATTTACCGCAGCGAAGACCAATGCTAATGAATCTGTAGATATTAAAATTTATATTAGTCATTCCGATAAAGAAACGATTGAACAACTTTATAAAAAAGCTAACGATGAAGGTGTTAAATACATCATTGGTTCTTTATCCAATGAAGAAGAAAATGTTGCCCGCAAAATCAATGGGCCAATCAAAACATTATTTCTCTCCCCCAAATATTTAATCGACAAAACAACCTATAACCTGAGCCTCTCTGCGCTTGACGAAATTAGGCAGATTGTCAAAATCTCACGAAACTTAGGAATGCAAAGGGCAACTGTCATTTCATCACCGTCTTCCGAAAGCAACGTCATGACCCAATACTTTAGCGAAGTATGGTTGACCTCAGGCGGCGAAGCCGCCAATGTTGTCGTAGTTGATAAGGGTATCGGTAGTGAAAAAATTAAAAACTTCACAAAAGAAAAGAGTGGTGATGTCATTTTCATTGCAACCGATGCTGAAACAGCACGTAATATCCGACCATTCTTAGATCCTGCCATTCCCTCATTCGGAACATCACAAATCTATAGCGGCGTCCCGTTTAATTCTGAAGACAGCGCCTTAAAAGGAATAAGATTCATTGATTCCCCCTGGATAATTGATAGAAATAACCCTAAATTTTCAGGCTACAAACAGGCCGCAGACGATCTGCCTATGGGTGAGAGTCAACGTTGGTTTGCATTAGGCGCGGATGCTTATCAAATACTAATAAACCTGGATCAACTTTCAAAGGAAAGCATCAACATCGAGGGGCTTTCAGGCAATATTAATATTAGCGCAAATGGCGAAATCACTCGCACTCTATCAAACGCAAGCTTTACTGCGAATGGCGTCGTGCTAGAATCTTCAGAATAATGGCTGGCCAAAAAAACAACCTAATAAAAGATTGAATGTAAATAATGGATTTAACAGCGCGCATTAATCAACAGTTTGAAGAAAGCGGCAGATTGAAATTAGCGCTCGCTGATTTACTAAGCGCAAGAATTGCGGCATCTGCAGAAATTATAGTTGCAGCATTCCTCAAGGATAAAAAAGTACTGGCATGTGGAAACGGTCCTGGAGCGGCAGATGCGCAATATTTCAGCGCCTGCATGCTGAATCATTTCGGAATGGAAAGACCCGGCCTGGCAGCTATCTCGCTAAATGCGGATAGCACAATCCTCACCTCTATTGCAAAACATGGTAATTATGACCAGATTTTTTCTAAACAAATTTTAGCGCTTGGCCAAGATGGAGATGTCCTGATCGCCATTAGCATAAGTGGCGATTCATCAAACATTTTAAACGCCATTAAAGCAGCAAAAGAACGTAACATGAAGGTCATCGCCTTTAGTGGAGGAGATGGCGGCTTGCTGGTAGAACTTTTAGAAGAGCACGATATCCATCTTGGCGTACCAGATCACAATCCAGCTAGAATTCAAGAAATTTTTGTCCTTATTTTGCATTGCTTATGCGATGCTATCGATTGTCTTTTACTAGGAGTTAATTAAATGCATGCCCTTACAAAAACATCCCTCAGCATCATAATCCTTGCTATTTTAGTAGGTACACAACTAACCGCCTGCGTTCCTGTAGTCCTAGGAGGGGCTGCTGCTGGTGGCGCAATGGCTGCGGACAGACGCACTTCTGGAATCTATATTGAGGATGCGGCAATAGAACTTAAAGCCGGCAAAGCAATCGCTGATAGCCTGAAAGATAGCATCCACGTCAATATTACGAGTTTTAATCGTCAAGTACTGATTACAGGCGAAGTCTCAAACGAGGCAAACAAGAATAAGGCCGAATCACTCGTCAAACCAATTGAAAACGTAGCAAGCATCAAGAACTATCTCGAAATTAGCCCTAATTCATCAATTAGCTCAAGAACTAAAGACGCATACATTACTTCAAAAGTGAAAGCAAACTTCATTAAAGAGAATAAATTCGCTGCTAATTACGTTAAAGTAACAACTGAAAATAGTACGGTATACCTCTTAGGATTAGTAACTCACAAAGAAGGCGATGATGCCGTAGAAATTGCTCGCAGCATCAGTGGCGTGAAGACCGTAGTTAAAATTTTTGAATACATTGATTAGCTACAACTGCTAAGTTCAACAATAAAATTAAGCATTTTGTTATTAGGATTACTGGGTAAATTATATGAATGAAACAAATAAAGAAATCATCATTGAAGGATTAACGCGTGCTGGAAAACCATTCCGGCCAAGCGACTGGGTCGATAGAATGTGCAGCACTTATGCAAGCTTTGGCGCAGATCGTAAACTCAAATACTCGCCTTACCTAAAACCACGCGTGGTCAATGGTGTGCGTTGTTTAGCCGTCGATCTTAAGCTCAAAGACATCAATCCTGAGGGATATAGCCAATTGATGCACTTTGCGACTGAAAATAACTTAAACGTTCTCGATGAGAACGGGGTAAGTATTGAAACTCCGACCTAATTAAAACTTTATTTAATCAATCCTGACTCGTTAGATTTCATTAACTGCTCAATATATTGTTTTGAAATCTGACCTCGCTTCACTTTAACCAACTTGCCTTGTGGGTTATAAAGGTAAGTGGTTGGCAATATTTCTGGCGCACCATATTGTGAATAAATCTTTGAGTTACCTAAAATAACTGGGTAAGAAATTAGCATATCATCAACAAAATTACGCACTTCAATTTCACTTTTGTAATCTACTGCAACCCCTAGAACGACTAGATCTTTTGACTTCTTGTTTTCATGCAAAGAGACAAGGTCAGGAATCTCATCCAGACATGGTGGACACCAAGTTGCCCAATAATTTACCAAAACCCACTTGCCGTGATAGTCACTTAAATGATGTTCTTTGCCTGCAAGATCTTTCATCATAAAACTATTATTTAATTCAGCACGAGACTCTAAATTCATGAAAGCAACTAAACTAAGTAACACAACGAATCGGCAAAATTTGTACATGCAACTTAAACCTCAAAAAGATTTCTTAAAAGAAATATATCACCAAGACACGCAAAGACCTTTACTAAATGGCGCTTTAATTCAAATACAGAAAGCTCGAAAACAAAAAGAAGTGAAGACGACACTTCACTTAAGCTTGTTTTTTCGCTAGGATAGCAAAATATCAGTTTTTAATTACCCTAAATTCCAGCATCAATATTCAATTTAAAGGTTTACCATAATGAGCGACCATATCATTCATACTAGCGACGCAAGCTTCGAACAAGAGGTTTTACAATCATCACTACCAGTTTTAGTAGATTACTGGGCTGAATGGTGTGGCCCTTGCAAAATGATTGCACCGATCTTAGATGAGGTGTCTAAAGAATATGAAGGTCGCATTAAAGTAGCTAAGCTCAATATTGATGAAAATCAAAGCACTCCGCCAAAATATGGTATCAGAGGGATTCCAACCTTAATGTTATTCAAAAATGGCAATGTTGAAGCAACTAAAGTTGGCGCGTTATCAAAATCACAACTTACAGCTTTTATTGACAGCAACATTTAAACAATATAGTGTAACGTCTGGTTCCTTCGGAATCAGACCAATTTTCAAAGTTTCAGTTTCTTCTTATTCCCTCAAAAGCAGTTTCGTTTTCCAGTGAGCCTCCTCATATGCACTTATCAGATTTAAAACACCTCCCAGTCACAGAACTCGTCGATATGGCAATTTCTAATGAGATCGAAAATGCTAGCCGTATGCGCAAGCAAGACTTGATCTTTGCATTGCTTAAAAATACAGCGAAGAAGGGGGACAGTATTTTTGGAGACGGAACGCTTGAGGTTCTTCAAGACGGATTTGGATTTTTAAGGTCCCCAGATACATCTTATCTCGCTGGGCCTGATGATATCTATGTTTCGCCCTCACAAATTCGACGATTTAATTTACATACTGGTGACACGATTCAAGGCGAAATTCGCACCCCAAAAGATGGAGAACGTTACTTTGCTTTAGTCAAAGTGGATAGCGTAAATGGCGAATCCCCAGAAAACACCAAACACAAAATTCTTTTTGAAAATTTAACACCGCTTTTCCCAACCAAACCTTTAATTTTAGAACGCGACATTCGCGGCGAAGAAAACATCACGGGGCGAGTCATTGATATGATTGCACCAATTGGTCGCGGTCAACGTGGCTTATTAGTAGCGAGCCCAAAAAGCGGTAAAACCGTGATGATGCAACATATTGCCCATGCAATTACAGCCAATCATCCTGACGTAAACTTAATTGTGTTACTAATCGATGAGCGCCCTGAAGAGGTGACCGAAATGACGCGTTCAGTAAAAGGCGAGGTCGTAGCCTCGACGTTTGATGAACCTGCAACCCGTCACGTTCAAGTAGCAGAAATGGTACTTGAAAAAGCAAAGCGTTTAGTTGAGCACAAAAAAGATGTGGTGATTTTACTAGACTCGATCACGCGTTTAGCGCGCGCATACAATACTGTCGTGCCCGCTTCAGGCAAGGTGCTTACTGGTGGGGTTGATGCAAATGCCCTTCAACGCCCTAAAAGATTTTTTGGCGCAGCACGTAACATTGAAGAGGGTGGGTCATTAACAATCATTGCAACCGCGCTTGTAGATACTGGCTCACGCATGGACGATGTAATTTATGAGGAGTTTAAAGGCACCGGCAACATGGAAATCCATCTTGATCGCCGCATGGCTGAAAAACGCATATATCCAGCAATCAATGTTAATAAATCTGGAACTCGGCGCGAAGAATTGTTGATTGAAAAAGACATTCTGCAAAAGATTTGGGTATTACGTAAATTACTGTATCCAATGGATGACCTTGAAGCGATGGAGTTTTTATTAGATAAAATCAAAGCAACTAAAAACAATGCTGACTTTTTTGACAGCATGCGACGTGGTTAAATCTTCGCGTGATGGTTGCTTAATTTAAAGAAATCAATGATAATTGGCGGTTTAGTGAAAAGCACTTGAAAGAGATTTGACCATGAAGGCAGAAATTCATCCACAGTACAACGAAATTAACGTATCTTGCAGCTGCGGCAGCAAATTCAAAACTCGTTCTACCAACAGCAAAGACCTGAACATCGAAGTGTGTTCACAATGTCATCCATTCTATACAGGCAAGCAAAAGATTTTAGATACTGCTGGTCGTGTTGAAAAATTCCGCCAAAAATACGGCATGTAATATTGAGTGTAAACTCAAAAAAAGGCAGCTCACGCTGCCTTTTTTATTTTAGACTGCTCATTAACTAAAATAAGTTCACGTATTCAGGGTAAAACTAGATGGCATTTGAGATTGATCATGATTGGCAAGGCAACCTAGCCACACCAAGAGCCAGAATTGGTGAAGCAGCTAAAATACGCCTTCTTATTGTGCTCTGTTTTATATGGATTTTTTTGGGACTGGTCGGTCATCAGCCATGGAAACCTAACGAATCGACGACTATTAGCATAGTCAAAGCAATGTTATCTGGCGAGCATTTAATTGATCCAATTCCCGTCGCTGAAAAGATTATTAAAAATCCACCGCTGTATTACCTTTCTGCAGCAGTTTTAGCAAAAACGCTTAGCCCAATTTTAGATATGCACGATGCTGCACGTATTGTGAGTGGATTTTGGATGGCGCTTACCTTATTAGTGACAGGAATGATTGGTCGAGAGCTATGGGGGGAAGGTTTCGGTCGTCAAACCACCTTCATCATGCTAAGTTCGATAGGGCTAATTGCAACAGCACACTTATTGATGCCAGAGGTTTCAGCTTTATCAGGAAGTGCCATGGCTTTTTATGGCTTAGCACTTGCGAAACGCAGACCGTTTAGAGCGAGCGTATTAATTGGGACAGGTATCGGCATTAGCTTTATGTCAACTGGCCTGGTCACAGCAGCAATAAGCCTCCTGACGGCATTACTTCTTCCATTGTTATTTAAGGCTTGGCGTTCAAAAAGTTATGCCATCGTTCTTGGCTTAGCCAGCATTTCAGTTGCCCCTTGGATTTTTCTGTGGCCATTTCTGATCTGGCATATCTCACCCAGTGCTTTGATTGACTGGTGGCATACTCAAATTCAATTTACCCAATTTAACCACCTATACACGCTTCGAACACTCTGCTGGTTCGCTTGGCCAGCATTGCCAATTGCTTGCTGGGGATTGTGGAGATTTCGCTCAACTTTATTCGTCAAACCAAAATTTCAGCTCATCATTAGCAACTTAATTATTGCTTTTATTATCATCGGACTCAAATCCAAAAATTCTGATGCGTCCGTCCTGACATTACTAATTCCTTTGGTTGTAATGGCCAGCGGATCAGCCGAAACCCTAAAACGTGGCGCTGCAGGCGCTCTCAATTGGTTTGGCCTTATCTTATTTGGGTTAATGGGCGTGCTGATTTGGTTAGGTTGGATTGCCATCATGACAGGTCATCCAGCAAAGCTCTCAGCTAGGATGCATATCCTTTCTGGCTTGCCTGAAGCGCACATTAACATTCCAGCATTAATTATTGCTGTATTTGTCACAGTCATTTGGGCAATTACCATCAATGCAAAACGTTCTAATCGAGCTGCAGTGACTGATTGGGCTGTTGGCATCACCATGGCATGGAGCTTATTGATGGCATTGTGGTTACCTATGATAGATTCAGCTAAAAGTTATCAAGAGGTCATGCTTAATCTACAAAATGCCTTGCCCGTGAAACATACTTGCATCAACAGCATTGGCTTTGGCGAGCCACAACGAGCCTTGCTTAACTATTACACCAACCTGAATGTGCTTCCAATCAGAAAGTCTTCTGAATTGGGCTGTGATTTATATTTGATTCAAGAAGATAAAACTCATGAGCAAATTAATCCTGGCCAAGATTGGAAACTCATCTGGAAAGGCAAACGAGCAGCGGACCGATATGAAAAGTTCAGGCTCTATCAAAAAGTAGGTTAAGCCTATATCCACAATTTGAATAGCATTGTAAGTATCTGGCCAAAGCCTTAATATCCAATGCTCAGCTAACAAATTCACCGCCATGCTCACAAACCAAAATACGCTTATCGATGCATTTGGACGACAAGTAGACTACATTCGGTTGTCTATTACAGATCGGTGTGATTTCCGTTGTACCTACTGCATGAGTGAGGACGTCGAATTTCTACCAAGAGACGAAGTGCTCACACTTGAGGAGTGCTATAGAATTACCAAAGCCTTTGTTTCACTAGGCGTGAGTAAAGTTCGCATCACTGGCGGGGAGCCTTTAGTTCGAAAGAATGCTATTTGGTTATTTAAGAAAATAGGAGAATTACCTGGGGTACGTGAGCTCGTCACCACCACTAATGGCTCACAGCTTGAACATCATGCGCAAGCCATCAAAGATTCTGGCGTCCAGCGCATCAACATCAGCTTAGACAGCTTAAATCCTGAACGATTTCGTAGGATCACTCGTGTCGGAAATCTAGATAAAGTGTTACGTGGCATTAGTGCAGCAAAAAAAGTAGGTTTTAAAAATATCAAATTAAATACTGTATTGATGCGTGGAATCAACGATGATGAAACGCTAGACTTGGTCCAATTTGCAATTAGAGAAGAAATTGATATTTCATTCATTGAAGAAATGCCGATTGGCTTAGTAGACCACGCTCGTGAAAATTCATTTGTGAGTAATACAGATACCTTAACTACCCTTCAAAAAAATTACACCCTAATCAGTAGCGCACTTAACACTGGCGGCCCAGCGAGATATTGGACGGTGGCAAACACCAATACAAAAATCGGCTTCATTTCTCCCCATAGCCATAACTTTTGCGAAGCGTGTAATCGAGTTCGAATTACTTGCAAAGGTGAGCTATACCTATGTCTTGGTCAGGAAGACAAAATCGAATTAATGCCGCTGTTGAGAGAGCATCCAAATGATGATCAGCCACTGATTAATGCCATTGTTGCGAGTATGAAGATGAAACCACTCGGGCACGACTTTGACGTAAAAAGAGCGGCTCCAGCAGTGGTTAGATTTATGTCACATACGGGTGGCTAATTCATGAAAGAAAAAATCACTGGCATCATTCTCGCCGGCGGAAAATCGACTCGCATGGGGGGGGTAGATAAAGGCCTAATGCCATTTCTAGGTGAAACAATGGTCAATTGGATCATTCAACGACTAAGTCCCCAAGTCAGCAACATTTTGATTAATGCTAATCGTGAAATCGAATCTTATAAAAGTTATGGGCTCCTTGTCATTCATGATCAAATATCGGATTTTTCTGGGCCATTAGCTGGCCTTCACGCAGGAATGAGGGCAGCAAATACGGAATTCATTCTAAGCGTACCATGTGATTCTCCAATGCTAGCAGATGACCTTGCTACGCGCTTAATGGACGTTTTAATCAAAAGCCATGCTGACATTGCCGTTGCCAAAACAGGCTCACAACACCACCCAGTGTTTTGCTTATGTCGCGCAAACTTAAGCGAAGATTTAGAATTGTATTTAAAAAATGGGGGCCGGAAAGTTGATGAATGGCAAAAAAAACATGCTTACATTGAAGTGTCCTTCGATGATAATGCATCTGCATTTTCAAACATCAACACCCCTGAAGAATTAAAAGATCTTGAAAGCAAGCTTTGAATGCTCTGAATAAAATTCCAGTATTAGGTTTTTGTGCCCATAGTAGCGGCATCGGCAAAACGACCTTATTGACGCAACTCATTCCAGCGTTAATCTCAAAAGGGCTACGTATTTCAGTGATCAAACATGCGCATCATGATTTCGATATTGACCATGAGGGTAAAGATAGCTATCGCCTTCGCCAAGCGGGCGCTGTTCAAATGATGATTGGATCCAAAAAACGGTGGGCTTTAATGACGGAGTTAGCACACACTCCGAACCATAGTAATGAGCCAAACTTAGCGCATTTATTAGCACAAATGGATACTAATTTAACCGATCTTATTTTAGCTGAAGGTTTTAAACACGAAGCCATCCCAAAAATTGAAGTCCATCGTTCGGCATTCGGCACCCCTCTATTAGCAACTGACGACAACAACATTATCGCCATCGCAACGGACTCCCCCTTGCCAATATCCATACCGCAAATCGACCTTAATGACATTCACGCGATCGCAGCATTTATTAATACTTGGCTAAAAAATGAGCACTAAAAAATCACTGCTTGAATTAGCGAGCAACACGACCCCCTGCGATGAATACGATCCAAATTCAATGCCCGTTGATCAAGCAAGACAATACATCAAAGCGTTCTTAAGCCCAGTAACCAAGAAAGAAAATATTAACCTACATGCAGCTCTGGGGCGCGTGTTAGCTGAAGAAATTCGTGCAACGCACAATGTGCCTAATCATGACAATTCAGCCATGGATGGCTATGCTTTCAATGCAGATGATTTAAGCGAGGAATTAACCCGTCTAAAGGTCACCGGCGCAATTTTTGCTGGCAATCCATTGACGGGGAGTTTTGCAAGAGGTGCTTGTGTCAGGATCATGACTGGGGCAGCAATTCCAACTGGTGCAGATACTGTAATTGCCCAAGAGCGCGTTGAAACTCTTGATGACTCGATTCAATTTAAAGACGTTCCGACGCGTGGCGCTAATGTTCGCTTGGCGGGCGAAGATCTTCAGGCAGGTCAGATTGTTCTCAATATTGGGCATCGCATAAGTCCAGCAGACTTAGGGCTCATCGCCTCACTTGGCATCGGTGAAGTGATGGTGTATCGAAAGATACGCGTAAGCTTCTTTTCCACAGGTGATGAGCTGGCTAGCATTGGTAACCCATTAGAAACTGGCCAAGTTTACGACAGTAACCGTTATACATTATTCGGCATGCTCAGTCGCATGGGAGCCGAAATACAAGATCTTGGCGCAATTCCAGACGATCCGTTATTGCTAGAAAAAACATTAATCAAAGCAGCAGAAAGTTCTGATGTCATTCTAACGAGTGGAGGCGTATCTGTTGGCGAAGCAGATTACATGAAACAGCTTCTCCAAAAACTAGGTCAAGTCCTGTTTTGGAAAATCGCTATGAAACCAGGTCGTCCACTTGCATTCGGCAAAATTGGAAACGCCCATTACTTTGGGTTACCTGGAAATCCAGTCGCTGTGATGGTGACGTTTTACCAACTCGTGCGACAAGCCATGCTAATCCTAATGGGTGAACTTAAGCCTGCCTCCACCCCAATGTTCAATGTTATTTGCACAACACCTATTAGAAAGCTTAAAGGCCGAACAGAGTTCCAACGTGGGATTTTATATACGAGCGAGGATGGAAACTGGCAAGTTAGGACTACTGGAAATCAAAGTTCGGGCGTCCTAAGCTCAATGTCGCAAGCCAACTGTTTTATTGTGTTAGACGACGACGTCGGAAACCTAGAAGCTGGAACCAGCGTAAAAGTACAATTATTCGAGGGCGTTATTTAACTTATATTTTAAGAAAAATTAAGCTCAATACCATTACCTGCAGGATCACTAAAAAATATCTGTTTTTGCCCTGCATCTGCAATTT
>CAJBIA010000087.1 GCA_903953055.1 uncultured Methylophilaceae bacterium | reverse complement strand
GCGTACTTAATCGCATCTTCTTTGAAGTAATCACCAAAACTGAAGTTGCCTAGCATTTCAAAAAAGGTATGGTGACGCGCGGTATAACCCACGTTTTCTAAGTCATTATGCTTACCGCCGGCGCGAACACACTTTTGACTAGTGGTTGCGCGGGTATAGGGACGTTTATCAAAACCCAAGAACACATCTTTAAATTGATTCATCCCGGCATTGGTAAAAAGCAGGGTTGGATCGCCGTGCGGGACTAATGAACTAGACGCAACGACTTGATGGCCTTTAGAAGCAAAAAAGTCTAAAAACTGTTGTCGGATTTCTTTAACGGAGATTGGATTGCTCATTCAATTAGCCTATTTCTTCCCTGGAGTGACGGCCCTGCTATATGTCGTGTTCTTGTTCGTTAATGACTTTTTTAATGATTTCAAAACTAAAGCCACGGCTTTGTAAAAAGCGCGCTTGCTTTGCCCATTCTTCCCTGGTGGTCGGAGGGCTGGAAAATTTTTTCTGCCAAACGCCCCTGGCATTAGACAATTCATCTACTTTAAATTCTTGCATCGCCTCACTAATGAGCTCGTCTGAAACGCCTTTTTCTTTAAGCTCGTGGGCAATGCGCATGCTGCCAAATTTTGATTTTCTTGCGTGTAATATTTGTTCAGTAAATCGGGTATCTGACACCCAATTACGTTTTTTGAAATCCACTAATATCTCAGGAATTTCTTCTGCATCTAATTCATATTGCTGAGCGACTTTGCTTAGTTTTTGCGCAAGTTCCGCGATGCTATATTCACGTTTACTAAGGTAATCTAGCGCACGTTGGCGTAGCGAAACCTGCGGCTTTTTTTTCTGATTAGTCTGCTGCGTCATCCGGATTGACGGTCTTCACGATAGCATCCAAATTGCCTTTTGCATTGGCACGAATTAACGCATCAATTTCATTCGCCACTTCTGGATTTTCTTTCAAGTATTCGCGTGAATTGTCTTTTCCTTGACCAATTTTTTCGCCCTTATAACTATACCAAGCGCCGGCTTTTTCAACGATCTTCAGATCAGAGCCTAATTCTAGAATCTCACCTTCTCTAGAGATGCCTTCACCGTACAGGATATCAAATTCTGCTTGTTTGAATGGCGGGGCCACTTTATTTTTCACAATCTTCACGCGCGTTTCTGAGCCGATGACTTCATCGCCTTTTTTGATGGCGCCTGTGCGGCGAATATCTAAACGAACAGAAGCGTAGAACTTTAAGGCATTTCCACCGGTGGTGGTTTCTGGATTACCAAACATGACGCCGATCTTCATCCGAATTTGATTGATGAAGATGACCATGGTGTTGGTGCGTTTAATGTTGCCGGTTAATTTACGCAGGGCTTGGCTCATTAAGCGAGCTTGCAGACCCATGTGTGAATCGCCCATTTCGCCTTCGATTTCAGCTTTCGGAACCAGCGCTGCCACAGAGTCAATGACCACGATATCGACTGAGCCTGAGCGTACTAGCATGTCAGCAATTTCGAGGGCTTGTTCGCCTGTGTCAGGTTGAGAGATGAGCAGCTCGCTCACATTCACGCCGAGTTTTTGCGCGTATTGCGGGTCAAGCGCATGTTCTGCATCGATAAAGGCAGCGGTGCCGCCGAGTTTTTGCATCTGTGCAATGACAGAAAGCGTTAATGTCGTTTTACCAGAAGATTCAGGACCGTAAATTTCAATCACCCGGCCGCGCGGAAGTCCGCCGATGCCCAGTGCAATATCTAGGCCTAATGACCCCGTTGAGACTGATTGGATGTCTTCAGCGACATCGGTATCCCCCATCCGCATGATGGAGCCTTTACCAAATTGCTTTTCGATTTGCGAAAGTGCTGCTGCCAGTGCTTTGCTCTTATTGTCGTCCATGTCGTCCTCTGGTTTTAAACCTTGATTAGTGTTGGCTTTTTTGCCATCAAAATGCTAAAAAAGTCTTCAAATCAAGAATGTAATTATTCCACAAATCATGGCTAAAAGTAAGGCTAAGCCAAGGACTAATTGCCATCGATTCTTCATTTGGAAGCGTTTTTAGTGCTGGTTTTTTGATTTTAACAAAGCATTGTACGAACGTACAGTAATTATTTAAAAAATATGATGCGCCTAGCTGAGTAAGTCTTTTAAGCCCATCAATAATGCAATCACGGATTGCTCTCGGATTTGTTCGCGATTGCCTTGAAATAAGTAGGTCTTGGATTTGGAGGCGAAGGTTTCGCTGGTCCAAGCAAAGCAAACGGTGCCAACCGGCTTGCTGGCGCTTCCTCCGCCAGGTCCGGCAATGCCTGTGACGCTCGCAGCGATGGTGGCTCTGCCTTGTTGAAGTGCGCCAATGGCCATTTCCATCGCGACTTCTTCGCTGACAGCGCCATACTTCTCTAGAGTCTTTTTTTGTACTTTCAGTAGGTCTTCTTTGGCTTGATTGCTATAGGTGACTAGCCCACTATCAAACCAAGCGGAACTGCCAGCACTATTCGTGATCAGGGCTGCAGCTAGCCCGCTGGTGCATGATTCGGCGAGGGTTAGTACTTGCTGACGCGAGGTGAGCAGTTTGCCGATGTCTTCAGACAGGGCTTTTAATTCAGGGCTAAACATAGGCGATTAACTTTAGGCAAATGATGGCATAAACGGCCGCGAGTAAATCATCAAACATGACGCCAAATCCGCCTTTGAGTTGTGCATCGCACTGTCTAATCGGCGCGGGTTTCCAAATATCAAATAAACGGAATAACACAAACGCCATGCCCCACCCTAAGGGTGTTGATGGCGTGAATTTAAGAATCAACATCATCGCGACAATTTCATCCCAAACAATGCTGCCATGATCTGACACCCCTAAAGCCTTCCCTGTTTGCGTGCAAAGCGGGATGCCGACTAAAAACAACAAACCCAGCATCATGAATTGAGCGTTTTCTGGCGCAAAAGTCAGCAACCAAAACAAGGGAAAGCCGACAAGCGTCCCGACAGTTCCCGGCGCCCTGGGAGTCAGTCCTGAGCCAAATCCAAGCGCAATAAAGTGGCTGGGGTGGTTGAGTAAAAACTTTAAATTGGGAGTCACTGGACTAGCTGAAGTGGTCATAGCCTGCGGCTTTCAATTCAATGCGTTGATGATGAGCATCAAAAATATTCAGTGTCGATCCTTGCGTGGTGATGCCGATGGGCGAGAGTTTCAAATCAAGCTTATCACCAATCTTAAGGATTTCTTTATGCATCGTGGGCGGCGCAGTAAAGCAGAGCTCGTAATCATCACCGCCTGCAAGACTGAAACTTTGAAGCGTTGCGGCATCCAGGGTTTCGTTCACGTGAACGTGGGGGATTTTTTCCCAATATAAATCTGCGCCCAATTGAGACTGTGTTAATACATGACCTAAATCGGCAATCAGTCCGTCAGAAACATCGATCGCGCTATGCGCGATATCACGTAACGCTAATCCTAATGCGATGCGAGGCTCAGGTTGTTGTAATGCGTCCACACACAATTCTATTTCTTTGACGGATAAGGTGTGCGCCTCTAGTTTGTTTTGTAGATACGTAAGGCCCAATGCGGCTTCTCCTAAGGTGCCAGAAACCCAAATCTCATCTCCGGCTTGTGCGCGGTCTCTTTGCAGGGCTTTGCCATTAGGGACTTCCCCCATGATTTGCACACTAATATTCAGTGGTCCACGCGTGGTATCTCCGCCAATAAGACCCACCCCGAATTTGTCGGCACAAGCAAAAAAGCCCTTTGAGAATTCAGCCAGCCAAATTTCATCGACGTTTGGCAAAGCAATTGAAAGTGTTGCCCACTTTGGAGTTGCGCCCATGGCAGCCATGTCAGAGAGGTTCACGGCGAGTGATTTCCAGCCGATGTCCCATGCCTTGCAATCGGCCAAGAAATGCGTGCCAGCCACGAGCATGTCGGTTGAAATGGCTAATTGATTGCCAGGGCTGACTTGTATCAGGGCAGCATCGTCACCCACGCCTAAATCTGCTTGTGTGTATGGGCGGGTAAAGTATTTCTTAATGAGATTAAATTCAGAGGGCATAAGCTTGCATGGGATATTAGATGCTCGGAATCAAGGGTTTAATTAAAATCAAAAAGGCGCAAACGCCAATGATATTGATGGTGGTTGCCGTTCCAAAAATTCTAAATTTAAAATTCTCATTCGATTGACTCACGCCGTAAGCATGCGCAAGCCGCGCGGTCAATAAAGTGAGGCATAAGCCATGAATTATCCAGGTCGAATAGGATTGAAGTTCAACCATGGAAATCAAAATGAGGGTAAAGGGGACATACTCTGAGAAATTGGCATGCACTCTTGACGCCCGCAAAATACTTTTTTCCCCGCCATCTCCTATCGGCACTTTATGTTCACGTCTAGCTTTGATGGTCCTGATGGATAGCACAATAAAAAGCAAGGCTAATATAGCAGCATAATATGGAGTAATTTCAAGTCTCATCGCATTCTCGGGCTAATGTTTTTTGGGTCTAAACGCTAACACAATCTCTGGCTTGGTTTCAATATAAGGGGCGCCAATTAAATCTAAACAATAGGGAACCGCCGCAAAAATACCGTGGACGATTTGTTTCCCTGACGCATCTTTTAATCCCTCTAGGGTTTGTGCAATCGCTTTAGGTTGTCCAGGTAAATTAATGATCAAGCATTGTTGACGAATGACAGCCACTTGACGGGACAAAATCGCCGTTGCCACAAAATTTAAACTAATCTGGCGCATTTGTTCGCCAAATCCTGGCATCTCTCTATCTCCGATTGCAAGAGTCGCTTCAGGGGTCACGTCGCGAATGGATGGACCCGTGCCGCCGGTCGTTAAAATCAAATGACAACCTACCTCATCCACTAATTGTTTTAAGGTAAATTCGATTTCAGCCCTTTCATCTGGAATAAGACGAGTTTCAGCTTGCCATGGGGTGATGAGGGTTTTACCTAGCCACTCCTGAAGATGAGGTAAGCCCAAGTCTTGGTAAACCCCTGTTGAAGCCCTGTCGCTAATGGAAACCAGCCCGATTTTAATTGTTTGATCTGTCATGTGAATTATTTGGTATGAATCATGGTCTATGAATGAGGCAATTGATAACAAAGATGAAATCATCCCATATTATGAGTAGATATGGTCATCCTAGTTTTTTGCTTAGATTGAACCCCTCATATTAAAAAGGAAACACGATGCGTTTAAGGACTGACTGCTTAATGGGACTGGCACTATTGCTCGTGTCCAATTTGACCCTCGCCGAGGAAAAACAGTCTATCGAGGAGATCGTTGCGCAGCAAAATTTCTTCACTAGCGCCTTTTTTGAATCTAAGCCCTCTAACGCTAAACATATTGTCCCTGATGTTGATCCAAAAATATATGCCGGCGCTGACAAAATCGCTGATAAGCAACGCATGGAAGAAAAAGGCTTTGAACTCATTGGGTACTCAGACTTTAAGGCAGGCGATGTTTCGCCAGACTTGGCCATGCCACAGGCTAAAAAAATACATGCTGAGATCGTCTTAGTTTATAGCGAGCGCTCAGATAAGCCGTCCGCAAGCGCAAGAGTGCAGCAATTACGTGAGGCCAAAAAGACCGGTCAAGCGCCCGTTGAGGCGGGTGCTAGTTATTCCTATTTTGCTAGCTATTGGGCAAAAATTGCCAAGCCTTCGATAGGCGTGCACGTCAAGGTCCCTGAAAAGGACGATACCTCTGAAGGTTTGCAGTTGTTGGTGGTGCTCGATGGATCTTCTGCTCAGAAAGCAGGTTTGTTAAAAGGGGATTACCTCATCAGTATGGGGGAGATCAAACTAAACAAAGTCACAGACTTAGCCGAAGTTGTCAAAAAATATGCAGGGCAATCGTTCGACGTTGTGTATGTCAGAAATACGATGCGCGATGAAACTAAAATGACTTTAGATTAAATCGGCTCTTCGTAAGATTCACTGTCTGCAGGCGCGTCTTGAGAATCAGCCGTCACTTCTCTGAGTAATTTAAAGAGCTCTCGACTGCTCTTTGGCGGCTTTGCTAAAGAAGCTTCGCGGCGCGCATTGCGAATTAAGGTGCGAATTTGTTGGCTAT
>CAJBIA010000086.1 GCA_903953055.1 uncultured Methylophilaceae bacterium | reverse complement strand
TGGCAGATAGCGAAAGAATTCAATAAAAGGTTCAAAAAGTCGAGCGAATAGACTATAAGTTCCACATAAGATCCCCAACGGAACTCCGATAATCGATGAGATCACAAAGCCCCAAAAGATCACTTGGATGCTTTGCCATAAACTTTCATGCATCCATAAACCATCCTTTTGCGCAGGTGGGGTTGTAAATGCGTTATAAAACGCCTTAGCTACTTCATGAGGTGCTGGCAAATAAATAGGATTAGCAGGCTCACCTTGGGGAGCTTGTTTCCCTTGCTGCTTCATATTTGCTAATTCTTCTAGATAGATCGCTTTATCAATACGCATGCCTTCTTGGAAATAATCCACATCACCAATTTTTTCTACTAGCACTTCAGGATGCCAAACAAATGGGACATAGCTGACGGTGCACCAAATGAGAATAGGGAGTAAAAAAGAAGCCCAGCCAATTATTTTACGGCGCTCTTTAGATAGCTCTTGGCGCACATTAAACCAGCCAGTCATGAAAAATTTCGCTGTCATTTTTACTCCCAATTTCTTAATGATTACTTGTAAAGCAATGGATCAATGAATTTGCCAATATCTTGCGGAGTTTTATAAATTGCATTTTTAACATTGAACTTATCCGCATTTTTTGTGGAGCCCCATAGCGATTTCAAATCATCACCCTTTACATAAGCAGCTTTACCTTCATCTACTGATAATAGACGTGTGCCTTTTAAGAACCTGCCATATTCAGCTGGCGTTAAACCATCGCGTGCTGACATGATTTTGATCGCGTCTGCTTGAGTTTTGGGATCATTGATGTAGGCAACAACCTTACCCCACACGCCAATGAGTTTTTTCCAATCCTCTTTACGACTAGATAAACTTGCCGGGCTCACAGTGAGCACGTCGTAAATGAGACCAGGTGCTTGTGCTGATGTATAAATCGGTTTTGAACCAGGAACTAATTTTAGGGCTTGACTTGCACTTGGCTCAAATACACCAATGGCAGCTAAATCGCCAGCAGCCAAAGCCTGAGGCGTGTCGTTGATTTTAGTGTTAACAAGCTTAACGTCCGACTCTGTCATGCCTGCTTTTTCTAAGCCGTCGAGTAACAATAAATGGTCAACAATACCAAGTTCTGTCCCTACTTTTTTACCTTTTAAATCTTTAAGACTTTTGATCCCTGGCTTACCTATGATCATGTCATTACCATTTGAATAATCAGTAATCAAGATCATGGTATTTTTTGCGCCCCCTGATCCAACCACCAAGGCATCGCCATTAGTGACAAATACCGCATCTTCTTTACCCGCAGTAAATGCATCCATTGAGGCACCATAATCAAACCAGTCAAACTTGACATCAACACCAGCTTCCTTAAACCAACCTTTATCTATTGCCACTTGCCATGCAACAAAGCCAGGCCAATCGCTATACGCAATCTTAAGTGGGGCTGCTGCATGACTGATATTGCTAAATGCAAAAGCCATCGGAATAGCTGCTGCAACCATAAACTTTTTAAAGCTCGAACCCTTTGCGTTAAATAACATTTTGAATCTCCTAAAGTGAATACAAACAAAAAAACACCAACTAAAATTCTATTTTCTATAGCTCATTTAATTTAACGGTTTCTCCTTCTCTGAATGGAAAAGTGGAGTGAGTGATATAACCTTCATTCTCATCCTTGATTTCGCCAAACGAAATCTCAAAATCCAACCAATCTAATAACTCTTCTTTACTAGGCTGATAAAAATCAATCAGATCTGAAATATTTTCGGCTGGTGGTAAGCGCTTACTCCGAGGTCTGACATAAGCAAATAGGTTGTTAGATCTAAACAATCTTGCGTTGACTTTATTAGCGTGCCGATCTTTCCCCTCGCATTCCATCATGCTTAGGTTTAGGTGGGAATTGGGTATCCTTTCCCATCTCTCAAAATAATCAGCCTCAACCCCCTTTTCTATCAAAACGTCATCATTCTCGAAATGCATTTCCGCAATATCCCGCTGAGAATTAGACGGCTGATAATCGTGGTCACGTAACCACTCAGCAATATTATTTTTCACCTGAGTAATACCCGTAAACCCTTGTTGAGCTGCAAGAGAAATCAGTTGATCATATGAGTACTCTTTTAACTGATTAACCACGCCGAATGCTGGACGAGATAGAGGGATTCTGATGTCAGCATGATATTTTTCTGTTTGCACCCATAAGACAACGGTTGTTGTATCCTGCGTATCACCTTGCTCAAGGAGCGTGCGACGCCACGTGCCCAAATAAGATTGAGGTACGCTTAAACTCACGCTGGGGAATAAATTTTTTGATAAAAAAGGTTGTTGCATCATTGCCCTGTGGAACGAAAGAAATATAAGAAGGCGGCATTTAAATAAACGCAGTCTCCCGGGCTTTTATCCCTCCGTGTAGTCATCCATTGATGACCGACAACTCTTGGTCCAGACTTTTCAATGATCGAAAACGGAACCCTAGATGTCATTCAATACTTTTGCGACAAAAACATCTTGTCGCCTTCCTGTATATATTAGTCAGCAAAGAATATGCCAACAGACTTGATGTGAAAAATAATTGATATAAATTAGTTGCTTACATCACATCCTGCTGATGCTCATATACAAGCTATCGATTAAATGCACAGTATTGGTGCGAAATATGCGCTTGTGCACTTCAGTTTATTTTGTAGGTTTTAAATCAAAAGCTTCAATTAATGAAGCAAGAATAATCAGGGCGCCGCCAACATACTCTTTTATCTCAAGGACCTCTCCACCAACGACCATTGCTGAAATGATCGCCACAAACAGTTCTGTTACTTGTAATATTGACGCCCTACTTGCTTCAATATTGCTTACCCCTAACGTAGTGAATATTGTTGCCCCAAGAATCCAAATAAAAGCGAAGCCAGCCAATAGTCCCCAAGTTATTAAGCTCATCTCCGGCATAGGTGTTGGCGCGAAATAATTTCCCACTGCAGCTAAAACCGGGCAAAAAATAAAAGGAATAAAAGATCTACTGGCCATAGGAATTTTTAGGGCCATTTTATTAACGACGCCCGCTGCAGACAAAAACATGCCAGCCGCTAAAGCCATCATGTCTGCTAGAGAGAACTCCCAGGATAGGTTATCAACTCCCATAATTACAAACACACCCAAAAGAGAGATTGCAATAGCAAAACACCGCTGCTTACTTAATTTTTCACCAAGGATCAATACCCCACCTAAAGCTCCCCAAGCAGGCAATAAGTAAAATAACAGCATGACTCGCACTACCTCGCCATGCATCAAGGCCGTGTTAAAACTAATATTTGCTAGGGCAAAGAAAAAACCAATTAAACCCAATAATCGCCATTCATCACCCCATGACTTTCGTTGCCGCCAGACGATAGGGATCGCAACGACTCCGACCATCGTATATGCAGTTATTCCAATAAGATTGCTTGTGAGTCCCACTTGAGCGAAGAACTTCAAAGGCCACCAAAGCAAGCCCCAAAATACTGTGCCTACAAGTAATGAGATGACTGGCAATTGAGATAAAGCGCTTGACCGAGCAGCGGATAAACGAGAGGGGGTCATGAATGGAAATCTGGAAACTGTTTTAAAGTCTTCCAAAATACAATGTCATGATTGGGCCATAAATCAGCCTTTTCATTGTGGGCTAATTTTTTAATTTTTCGAATACTTTCTATTGCGAGTTCGGTTTGATTTTGCCAACAATTTCCTGGAGCAATCTCATCTTTGATATTCTCTATAAGATCAGCTGCATCACCAGCTAGTATAATGGGCGGCCCTTTTGGCATTTCAACCCAAAGAGACATATGGCCAGCAGTATGGCCAGGACTTGAAATTGCGCTCACGCCCAAGGTGAGGTCATATTCACCCTCTTTCACAACCCAGCTTTTTTGAGCTACCACTTCATTATCAAAATACGCCAAATCTTTCTCTGTGTTTGCCGCCGCCAATTCATCAGCTTGAATATGGACTTCAGCCCCACATAAATCACACAACCCACCAGCATGATCAAAATGTAAATGGCTCAAAAATATAACATCAATATCTGCCTCTGTTAGCCCCATTCGCTTTAGTTGATTGGGCAGACGCTGCTCAGGATTCATATCAGGCGCGCCGAACTCAAATACTTCTGGATTGTAATAACGATTGCGAAGGGTTGGATCATTAATTTTGTTGTAATCACAACCTACGTCATACAAAATTCTTCCGTTTTTTGTCTCAATTAAATAAGCCAAAATTGGCGCCTCAATAATCTGACCAACACCTCTGTTCCTAGTCGAAAGGGATTTATCGTACTGATGGGTAGCCGTTAGAATTGGCCACATTTTGGTAACGCTAGTCATATGCTGCTTGTCACAGAGCCGTTAAAAATGAAACACCGGCAGCTCCAATAAAAGCATCAGCCGTCTGGTTGGTAATCACCCCGTAATCATTACTTTGCAACCGTGCAACTCTATGGCGGTGATAAGCAGATAAAAGTTTGGACATTGGAACAATAGGCAACTCTGAAGAGTTTCCAAACATTTTTTTGTGAAGCGCCGGTAAGCTATGCCAAGGCACCAAGGGAACTTCGTGGTGGGCGTTGTGATAAGAAAAGTTTAATAATAATAAATTGAGCCAAGGGTATTTAATCGACACGAGATTCGAAAAGGTATTGGCTTGTTCATAGGCGCGATTACGTAATTTACCGTCAGTTAATTTGCCGCCATTCTTTGCAAGTTCAGACTCTAAAAAAACATCGTAAGTATGTTGAAATGCGTCTGCGAAGCGTAATGCTGTTAACATCAAACCATAGGCGAGCATATACAAAAGCCAAGCTTTAAAGGATACCCAAGCCATGAGTATGAACAATGGTGTCCTGATTAAAATAATTGCAATAAGCCTTAAGCGCTTATGATGCCACTCAGGCTTCAAAAAAGGCAAAATAATCACCAAAAAATGCATCAATATTTCCAAAGCAGGAACATATACCCATTCAAGAACTTTAATGAGATTTCGAGCTAAACTTGGCATATTGGCCATCAACTCTTGTACGTTAAATGTTAAAACATCGGCACGGTCTACATGATGATGGATATGCTTATCTCGGATTTCCTTAAAAGTGCTGTAGCAACTACCATTAATCCACGCCATGATGTTTCCCCAGCGCTGGTTGACTTTAGATGTCTTGAAAATACTGCCGTGTGAAAGTTCATGCAATAAATAGGCGCTAATAATCAATGCCTCAGCAGTAAGTAAAACCCCAACAACATTCAGTAGGATATTTGTGGCGAATAACATCCAAACTCCAATGGAATATCCGACCATCACAAAGGTGAAAGCGGATAAGTTTTTAATTGAGTCTGACCTCACCTTTAGCCTGAGTGTTTTTATAAAATTAAAAATTTGCATATGTCCTAAATTTAAATCTTTACATGAAGCTTAAGCGACCATTCGCAAAGAACGAATTTCATTTCTAACTATGCTTCAGCAAAACATGTGCCAATATCAATCCTAAAACAAATAAAACATTAATGAGTGTTAGCTGCATACTATGGATTATTGCTTATGATTATTTTTATAGAGTGCTAAAATCTCATTGAATTCAATCGAAAAGGTCGAAAATCATGAACATGCAATTTGTTGAAGAACTGTCCTCAAAAATAAGAGAAACCCTTTCCAAATCCCCAGCAGGAGATTTAGAAAAAAATATTCATGCACTATTACAGAGCGCGTTTAGCAAACTGTCACTCGTTTCAAGAGAAGAGTTTGATGTGCAAAAAGAAGTGCTCAGACAAACCAGAGAAAAACTTGAAGCGATTGAAAAACAATTAAGCGCACTCGAAAAAAATAAAGCTTAATTCCTTTTAAGCCAATGCACCCAAAAGATGAATTATTGCTGAGATCCATGTCGCAACGTCTAAGATTTAGTTAATTCCGCTCCCTGCTTTATAATGTCGAGCTACTAAGCAAGCTAAAACAAGCATTTGAGAGTTTCTAAATGAATCACTTTTCCCCAGCCGAAAAAATATTGCGGAATTTACTAGCTCAACGCATCCTTATCTTGGATGGCGCGATGGGTACAATGATTCAGCAATATAAGCTGACAGAACAAGATTACCGCGGTGGCGAAAATGGCCGCTTTAAAGACTTTAAAGGCCCAGCAGGCATAGAGTTTTGCAACAAAGGCAGCACGTGTGCTTGTGGGGCCAATCACAACCCAGCATCGCAACAGACGTCACGTGAGCTTTTTGTTAAAGGCAATAATGAACTTCTAAGCCTGACACAACCGCACATCATTCAAGAAATTCACGAACAATACTTAGCTGCTGGCGCTGACATCGTTGAAACCAATACGTTTGGGGCAACCAGTGTTGCGCAAGATGACTACCACATGGCTCACTTGGTTTACGAAATGAATTTAGCTTCTGCTAAATTGGCACGTGCCGCCTGCGATCAATACAGTTCCCCAGATAAGCCACGGTTTGTTGCTGGCGCATTAGGGCCAACGCCAAAAACAGCCTCTATTTCTCCTGACGTCAATGACCCAGCTGCACGTAATGTTACCTTTGATCAATTAGTGGCCGCTTATCTAGAACAAACGCGTGCTCTAGTTGAAGGTGGCGTGGATATCCTCATGGTAGAAACCATCTTTGATACCTTGAACTGTAAAGCGGCTTTATTTGCCATAGACAGCTTCTTTGAAGAAAGCGGAAAACGTCTTCCACTGATGATTTCTGGTACTGTCACCGACGCCTCTGGCCGTATTTTGTCTGGCCAAACGGTCCCCGCTTTTTGGAACTCTGTAAGACACG
>CAJBIA010000085.1 GCA_903953055.1 uncultured Methylophilaceae bacterium | reverse complement strand
TCCATTGTGTTGCTCAATCAGCAAACGGTGAAGTTAGACAAAGACATACTAGTCATTGCTGATCAAAATGGTCCCATTGCCTTTGCTGGGGTCATGGGTGGTGAGTTCACAGCTGTTTCAGACAGCACCCAAGATATTTTCTTAGAAAGTGCTTTTTTCACGCCGGATACCATTGCAGGTAAAGGGCGTCGTTTCGGTATTAGCACAGATTCATCCTATCGTTTTGAACGTGGTGTGGATTTCGGCAGAACCAGACAAGCATTAGAACGTGCCACGGCCTTAGTGTTGGAGATTTGTGGCGGTCAAGCAGGCCCTGTGACGGAAGTAAATGGCACTTTGCCGGCTCGAGTCCCTACAAAATTGCGCATGCAAAAATTAAATTCGATCCTAGGCATCGAGTTAGCAGAAACCTTAGTTGCAAGACTATTTGATCAACTGGGCTTTCATTATGAATGTCATGAGGGCACCTTTGAAGTTTCACCCCCAAGTTATCGTTTCGATATTGCGCGTGAAGAGGACCTGATTGAGGAAATCGCTCGATTGCATGGTTATGACAATATTCCTGCAATTGCACCGATTGCGGATTTACGCATGTTGCCGGATCCGGAAGGGCTTTCAGTTCGCCAGGTTTTCCAAGATACCTTGGTGGCAAATGATTACCAAGAGGTTGTGACTTATAGTTTTGTGGATGAGACTTGGGAGCGTGATCTATTAGGCAATCCCAATCCAATTCGGCTAAAAAACCCAATTGCGAGCAATTTGAGCGTGATGCGCTCTGCTATTTGGGGTGGCTTATTGGATGTGTTGTTGTACAACCTAAACCGTCAGCAAACACGCGTTAGACTGTTTGAAATTGGTGCTACTTACCATCTAAGTGCACCAGGAAAGTATGTGGAAACGACTCGAATTTCTGGGCTTGCCTATGGGGACATCCTGCCCGAGCAGTGGGATCAAGCATCGCGCAGCGTAGATTTTTATGATGTGAAGGCGGATGTGGATAAGCTCACCCTTGGGCGGGCGCAATATGAGGCTGCAGAGCATCCTGCATTGCACCCTGGTCAAAGTGCTCGGGTGATGCTAGACCATCAAGCCATCGGATGGATAGGTAAGTTACATCCAAAATGGCAACAACATTATCAACTGGCGCGCGGGGTCATCTTATTTGAGCTCGATTTAGCGGCCTTACAAAAACGCGATGTGCCAGCCTATGCTGAAGTTTCTAAATTCCCACCCATTCGTCGGGATATGGCAATCGTGGTGGATGAGGAAACTTCATTGGCTGATTTACTCAAAGCCATGCAGGGGGCTAGCATTCAATTTGTCACGGAAATTGCTTTGTTTGACCTATATCGTGGGAAAGGTATTCCAGAAGCCAAAAAGAGTTTAGCTTTTCTGGTGATGATGCAAGACAGCCAAAAGTCGTTAACAGATGCAGAGGCTGACAAAGTGATGGCAGATCTCTTGGGAATCGTTAAAAAAGCGTTTGGCGCCGAACTCAGATAATTGCCAAGATTTGATGCGTTGATCACATTAAGTATTGTGAGTTTTCGGTAAGTCATTGTATGATGTAGGATATTACTAAAAATAATTCTAAAAAAATTCTAGAAAGTCGTTGAGGTTTGAGTATGACATTAACAAAAGCAGATATGGCCGAGTTGTTATTCGATCAAGTAGGGTTGAATAAGCGCGAAGCTAAAGATATGGTTGAGGCTTTTTTTGAAGAGATTCGTTTGGCGCTTGAGTCAGGCGATCAAGTGAAATTATCTGGCTTTGGTAATTTTGAATTGCGTAAAAAATCTGAGCGCCCTGGTCGTAACCCAAAAACTGGTGAAGAAATCCCGATTACAGCACGCCGTGTTGTGACCTTTCACGCTAGCCAAAAATTGAAGAGCAAGGTAGAGGAAACCTATGGTGGAGCAAGCGCTTAATCTCGAGCTGCCACCTATCCCGGCAAAACGCTACTTCACTATTGGTGAAGTAGGGGATTTGTGTGGGGTTAAGCCCCACGTTTTAAGATATTGGGAACAAGAATTCACCCAATTGAAACCAGTAAAACGTCGTGGCAATCGTCGTTATTATCAACATCATGAAGTCTTACTAATTCGTCGTATCCGTGCACTTTTATACGATGATGGGTTTACCATCAGTGGTGCGCGTAATCTGCTGGATTCAAAAGGTGCGATTAAGGCTGAGAAAAATAAAGCTACCGAACATGCGCCCGTTGAAAATAACAATATCGTTCAGCCTTTACTGCAAACCAATGGCTTTCAGGATCTCGGATTGCGTCGTTCTCTGGCTGAGATTTTGACGTTTTTGAAAACCAGCTAAACTCATTCAACTCCCTTTCGTGCTTACTTAAGGGCTTCGTATTCAATACCCTTTAAGCTATAATTTAAGACTTGCCGTGTATGCGGCAATCGGTTCGGGGCGTAGCGCAGCCTGGTAGCGTACTTGCATGGGGTGCAAGGGGTCGTGAGTTCAAATCTCACCGTTCCGACCATTTAAATCAATAGGTTGTAAAAATACTAAACCAGCCTGGTGCTGGTTTTTTGTTTCTAGGGGAACGATTGGGGGAACTTTTGAGTGTTGCTAGAAAGTTATAACTTTATAACTTTGATTGAAGCACAAAACCAAACTCAGCATTAAAGTGGGTTTGGTAAGCCTCTTTGTGGTTTTATTGATTACTGAATAGATCTAGACTTTATATATTAATTACAAACTACATAAAAACCCACCTACACAGAGCAAAGATTTATAGGCAATATTGCAGATCGCCGTTACTTTAGTACTTAGTTAACGTACATAAAAAATAACGATTAATAACGCCGATACAGGGATGAGAAAAATGAAGTTTAATAAATTATTTGTTTTAATGTGTTTAGCAGGTGTTAGTCTAAGTTCCAATGCCGCTACAGTCTTATGGGAAGGTCAAAGCCCTATCAATATTACCACTGCAAATGTTCAAAAAGTGGCTAATAATGCTGTTATTCAGTATCACTATAGCCCTGAACAAGTTCAGTTGACCAACACCTGGGATAGCGCAGGCTCGGTAGCAAAAGAATGGGGCACCCTCAAGGCTTCGCCATTATCGCCTGCCCTCGCATTTGGTTCGTATGTCACGGTCAATGGTGAAAAATACCAATTAGCACAATTCCATTTTCATACTCCATCTGAGCATAAAGTAAATGGCGTGCCAGCAGAGATGGAAGTGCATTTTGTGCATCTTAAAATCCATGATAATGGGCAGCCATATTGCATCGGTGAGCCACAGTCCCTATTAGTAATCGGGGCATTAATTAAGACAGGGGGTAGAAATGTTGAGTTGGATAAAATCTTCTCCAGAACAGATTTGCCTGTTGATAAAGCGGCTGGTTCTGTAAGCCCAATCACGATTAATTTCGGTAAAATCTTGCCATCAAATCCAAGCTCATATCGCTATCACGGCTCGCTAACAGCGCCTACAAAAGTTGATTGCTCAAGCGGTACGAACGCAACTAATGCCTTAAATGGAAACGTAGGCTTTGCTAATTACAACTCAGCAGTTGCTGATCAACTTCTTGATATAACTAGAGAGGTTGATGGTTCATTCCCAGAAACGGTGTCTTGGGTCGTTGACACAAATCAAATTACAATGTCTGCGCAACAAATTGCTAAATTTAAAACATTGTTTGAAGGAATTGGAAACGCTAGACCGCCAGTCGATTTAAATGGTAGAAAAGTGCTTCGCATGGACTAATTATTCAGCTCTGGTTGAATAGTCTTCTTAAAGCGCTAGTGTAAAAAGCTGGCGCTTTTTTGTTTTTTTATCATCAGCTTTTATGTGGCACTTATTTATATGCAATTCATTTCCCTGATTTTACGCCTTAACAGACCGATACTCCCTCGCTAGCTTAATTATTCAATCATAGTTGCTTTAACTCCTAACCAATTCTTTTATAAATGCTTTACCTAGCTAACTTGTCATGACATTTAAGTGGTATTTTTCATGGTTTTATAATTATTTAACCGATTGTTTTGTTTATGGGGTGAAAGGGGTTGTGAGTTCAAATCTCACCATTCCGACCATTTAAATTTCTGTTCTAGCTGGGTGGACAGGAGCGAAGCTTAGCTTCTACTGTCTCGTAGGACATCGGCGAATCAATCGTATGTTGCACAAGGTT
>CAJBIA010000084.1 GCA_903953055.1 uncultured Methylophilaceae bacterium | reverse complement strand
ATCCAAGATGCGTCGCGCCCAAGAGCGCATGCGTAATGCACGCCCATATGCGGAAAAAATTCGTGAGATTGTTGCTAATCTTTCTAAAGCGAATCCCGAGTTTCGCCCTGCTTACATGGCCACTCGTGAGATTAAGAAAGTTGGCACCATTTTGGTTACGACAGATAAAGGCTTGTGCGGTGGTTTAAATACCAACGTACTGCGTTTTATTACTAATCAAGTGCGCGACTTGCAGGAAAAAAATATTGAGATTTTCTACACTGCAATTGGTTCAAAAGGTCTACAGTTTTTGAATCGCTCAAAAGCAAAGTTGATTTCTCAAACCACTCAAATTGGCGATACACCGCATTTGGATGTTTTGATTGGCGCAATTACTGCTCAGTTAGAGGCATTTGAGCGTGGCGAGATTGATGCTGTTTATCTGGCATATAACCGCTTTGTTAATGCCATGAAACAAGAGCCTGTTTTAGAAAAGCTTTTACCTTTAGAGCCAGCAGCATTGGCGCCTGAAGATAAGACAGGAAACTCTTGGGACTACATTTACGAGCCTGACGCTGAGTCGATTTTGAATGGCTTGCTAAAGCGTTATGTTGAAGCAATGATTTATCAGGCTGTTGCCGAAAATATGGCTTCTGAGCAATCTGCCCGCATGGTTTCTATGAAAGCTGCGTCAGATAATGCAAAGAACGTGATTGGCGAATTGCAATTGGAATACAACAAGACACGACAAGCTGCTATTACTAAAGAGTTGTCAGAAATTGTTGGCGGAGCGGCTGCTGTTTAAGCGGTCAGCATTTAGGTATACGAAAGAATTCAGGAATTAAAAGCGGAGAAATGCGATGAGTAACGGAAATATCGTGCAATGTATCGGTCCAGTGGTGGATATTCAGTTCCCACGCGACAAAATGCCAAACATCTATGATGCGTTGACATTAATCGACAGTGGTGAAAAATCATTTGCTGAAAAAGGTTTGACCTTTGAAGTTCAGCAACAAATCGGTGACGGCGTAGTTCGCGCGATTGCTATGGGTGCAAGCGATGGCTTGCGTCGTGGCATGGAAGTGAAATCTACCGGTAAGCCAATTTCTGTGCCTGTTGGTCCAGCTACTTTGGGTCGCATCATGGATGTCTTGGGTCGCCCAATTGACGATGCAGGTCCGATTGCTACTGAAGAGCGCCGCGCTATTCACCAGCCAGCACCGAAGTTTGATGAATTGTCACCTTCTGTTGATTTGCTCGAAACAGGTATTAAGGTTATCGACTTGGTTTGCCCATTTGCTAAGGGCGGTAAGGTCGGCTTGTTCGGCGGTGCGGGTGTTGGTAAGACCGTGAACATGATGGAATTGATTAACAACATCGCTAAGCAACACTCAGGTTTGTCTGTGTTTGCCGGTGTTGGTGAGCGTACTCGTGAAGGTAATGACTTCTACCACGAGATGAAAGAATCTAACGTTATCGACAAAGTGGCGATGGTGTTTGGTCAGATGAATGAGCCTCCTGGCAACCGTTTGCGCGTTGCGTTGACTGGTTTGACAATGGCTGAAGCATTCCGTGACGAAGGCCGTGACATTTTGTTCTTCGTTGACAACATCTATCGCTACACATTGGCTGGTACTGAAGTATCTGCGTTGCTAGGCCGTATGCCTTCTGCTGTGGGTTATCAACCTACATTGGCTGAAGAAATGGGTAAATTACAAGAGCGTATTACTTCAACTAAGACTGGTTCTGTTACCTCTATTCAGGCAGTTTATGTT
>CAJBIA010000083.1 GCA_903953055.1 uncultured Methylophilaceae bacterium | reverse complement strand
TCTAGACGCACTGCAAATCCGTAGTCATCATGCGTGAGCATATCTGGAAGAACAATTAAGCCAGGATTCTTTGCAGCGATATTTCTTAATATTGGTTCATCGTAGGCTGCAGCATCAACCTTGCCTTGTTTAACGGCGATGGCTGAATCGAGGACTGAATTGAAATATTGAAATTTAGCATCTGCGAATTTTGAGAGAACAAGCTGATCTGCCATGCTCCCTGTTGGAACGCCAAATTCTTTACCACTTAATTGATTTAACTCGGTGATTTTTTCTCGTGATGGTTGTTTGTCACAACCTGACAAAAGTAACCCTATGAGAGAAAATGTTAAAATTAATTGAAGCATGTGTGAAGGTTTGATCATTTATATACTCTTTTATTTTAAGCGAATGACAAATTAATGGATTAGCGGGACTTGGCTAATGATTAACTCCCAAGCTTCTTGAATGGCAGCCGATAATGAACGACTGATTTCTTCAAGATTAGCAATTTGATCAATCCGGCTTTGCAATCTTGCTAGTTCTGAAACTGAAAGTAATCTACTCATAATGCCAGTCGCACTTAGTAATCCTACTAGCAAGGCATCGTTGGGATTAGGAATTTCGTCACTATTTAAAAGATGCATAATTCTAGCCCTTACTTCACGTTCTTCAATGCCGCTCGTAGCTGGGTAGGCACGCGTTTTCAGTACCCATAATAAACGCTTCTCAACTAATTGAAGTACACCTTTTGTAACTAAACTTTCTATGATTTGGTCACTAAAGTCATCGCCTTTTCTTGCAAATCGATTTAACCAGTCAGAGGTGCTTAATGAGTTTTTTTCAGTTGTAATCTCAGTTAATGCCTCATCTAAAATAGTGTTACCAGTTGGATCAGCAGAAACCACGAATAATTTTTCAGCATCACTATCTAGTTTTCCTTTAAGGGATAACTCCATAATTAATGATGCAGCGATAGCAATTTCGAATGCGAATGGCTTAATTGAATCCAAAAGCCTACCGGATTCGTCATCAAGCGTGATGAGTAAGAGTTCTTCTGCCAAGCTAAGTTTGTTAATTGATGTCATTTTTAGCCGCCTTATTTTTCTATCTCAATAATCTTGTCAAATCCGCTCATGAGCAGAAGGTCTAAAATTTCTGAATTTGGTTTCGAGAGGATGAGTTTTTTGTTTTGTTCTTTAAGGGCTTTAGCTGTTTTTAACAACACTCTAAGACCCAAACTACTGATATAAGTCAGCCCTGATAAATCAATTGAAAAAGACTGGTCTGCTGACTTGAGTAGGGTTGAAATTTCTATATCATAATGATCGGCATTAGTGCCATCTACCCGACCAGTCAGTTTGTAGTTTGAATTCACGTTCATATTTTTCCCCGATTCATTTTTTATTCGTATTTACTAATTTATTGCACATTTAAAGATGACTAATCAGCATTGTTCAATTTACCATAGAATAATAGGATTTTATAAGTCGGGCACCAAAAATAGGCTCGGGCATTTTTTGATTTATGCACATGATATGATTTGATTAATTTTATTCAGCAAAGCCTTTTTATGAATGATCACTCAAAAAACACGCTTCAGATTCTATTAAGAGGGAATCTAGAAGAGATTAATCATTTAGCATTAGCAATAGAACAATTTTGTGAGGGGGCAGGTCTAGATGATTTGATTAAAAATCAAGTGAATCTGATTCTGGAAGAGCTCTATACCAATACGGCTAATTATGGTTTTCAAGGAATCACTAATGGCGAGGTAACGATCACGCTTTCAGTCATCGATGATCAATTATTAATGACTTATCAGGATAATGGCTTCGCATTTGATCCTCTGGAGATGGAGGACCCTGACTTAATGCTAAGTCTTGATGATCGGGCAATTGGTGGACTTGGGGTGTTTTTTGTTAAAGCGCTGACTGATCATGTCGAATATCACCGTGTCGGTGAATTTAATCAGCTCAAAATGAACAAGAGTCTGTTGCCAAAAGCACTATAAGTTTCTCGTTAAATAATTTGAAGTTTCGAACTTAACATCTGCCTAAGTTGCCATAAAACTCTTTCAAATACGCGCGTACTCACAAACAATGATTTTCTATTCGATATATCGGTTGTCGTATCAGAAAGAAGCGTATTTCGGATGTTATCCATCAGTTGACTCTTATCGGAAGTTAGATCCATTAGTAAGTCAATATTTTCATCATTTTCAGCGGTTTCTTCCATGAGTGTGAGGATCAGGTGCAGGCTTTCTATAATTGATCCTGAGAGTCCCTCTCTGTAGTTTTCAGTTTCACTGACCGTGCTCGTGAAACTATGAAGTGAATTCAATAAAGAGATGATGGATTCATTTCGCCCTTGAAGTTCTAGTATGCTAGACATCTCTTGACCTAACTCATGGTGAGATAGGTCGTCGATGAACTGTTTAATCTCATTTGCAAGTTGGAGATTTGCGTCATTTCGATCTTTAACAGGCATTGCATCTCCCTCATTTTCTCTAATAGGGTCGAGATAATAAGATAGCGTCGTGATCAGCCGGTCTTGTTCTTTCTTGATTAATGTAATTGCGATGTCTGGATCTTCGATTGCCTCAGGATAGATAAACTTTGGTTTTGATAGTCCGTCTATCTCGCTTTCCGGAAAAAATTTATCAAGAAGTGATGTGATTTTTAGCTGAAATATTGAAACGATGATCGCCCCAGCGATCTGTAATAGAAGATAAATGATTGAAATTTGGAAAGCGATTTCGCCTTTAGTTGCTATAGAAACTGCATTTTGTAAATGAGGTTCAAATAATCCTGGTAAAGCCAAGAATATAGGCATTAATAGTAAAACGCCGAGAAGTTTTGTTAGGAACTGATAAGTAGAAATCTGTTTTTGGACCCCATTTAAATGAGACGTAATCAATAATAAACTGACCCCAGATCCAACGTTAGAACCAAAAACTAAAATGACTGCTGCTTGAAAAGGGATAATCCCAGAAATCACAAGTGTAATGCCTATGATGGTTGCAGTTGATGCAGATTGAGTAATGAGAGTAAAGAGAAGTCCGATAATAAAACATATCGTAGTCGTTTCAGATGCAAACTCAATAAAATCCCTAATCCATTGAGACTCTCGAAGAAGATGTGCACCTTCTTTAATCATTCCGAGTCCCAAAAGCAGCATGCCAAGTGCAAATAAAATGGCAACTAGATATTTAACTTTATCCATCCGGTCTGCATTAAAGAGATGGGCTATTCCTACTAGCCCGACAAAAATCATGCCCAGTAAACGAATGTCAATCGACACTAAGAAGACGAGAAGGGAGCCACCGACGCTAGACCAAGCTAATATGTTGAGCGCCTGTTTTAGTTTAAGTGCACCCGAGTTCACTAAGCCCATGCACACAAATGTTGATCCGCTAGTGCTTTGAGTAAGTGCGCCAAGAATCGTCCCTGCAAAAGCACCGCTAATGTAGCCGCCAGTTAGCTTAGATAGGAGGATTCGCATTCTTTTGCCTGCGAGAGGTTTCATGCTGGCTGATAATAAGTGTAGGCCAGATAAAAATAGACCTAAGCCTGCTAGTGCAGATGCGTATTCAAACATGTTTGATTATTCTCGAGTAGTTCGAAGAATGCTGTAAAGACTTATTGACGAGATAGTTAATGCAATAAACATAAAAACTAAAATAAACTTTCTAAGCGCATTATATTTCTCAACTAATGTTCCTAAAGTTTCTTTTTGTTGATTTGCTTCTTTAGACAACAAATTAGAGCTCAACAAGTCCATTGAAGTATCTAGGTTTCTGTCAATTCCTCTTACTTTGTCATCAATTTGATGTATCGCCTCATAATTATCGAATGAGGCATTCAATAGTGTGTTTTGGTAAATTTCATATAATCTTTTGTGTTCAGTTTGTATGGCTGCTATTTTCTCACACTCAATGTTAAGGGAGGTTTGTGAACAAAATGAACCGGCTTTATCTAAATGATCATTTACATTTTTTTCTTGATTTTGAAAACTAGATAAATACTTTTCACGATCTGAAATATTCTTACCTCTAAGTAAAATATTTTTCCATTCTTGTACTTGAATTTTGAAATCAACTTGGGCTGAGGTTATTTGAAATGATGTCTGGTTTATTTGTGAAGCTAATTTAGCCCCTTCTTTATATGACTTGTTCATGGACCAAATTGAAAATAGCGAGACGATCCCAATAACAATAAGCAAGCCTATCCATGTTATTGCAAAGGATATGACATTTTTTCGAAAGGTAATGCTGAAATTTTTAGACATGGTTTTTCGAGCTTATTCTAAGGTTAAAAAATCATTGAAGGCTTTGGAAAATAAATCATTGATAACTCATTAACTATACAATGGATTGCTATAAAAGCGATATTAAATTTTGATGAAATTGGCCGTGTGAATAATGGTTTATACTATAACTTTTGTTTGAAATAAACATTGATATGATCTCGTCCAATACTTCAGGTAGCAAAGAACAAAGCCTTAAAATAGCAGCAATTTTCTGTTTGATTGATCTTTTTCTAACTGGAGGTGCAGCTTACTTTTCGAACTCTCTTACCATTTTGAGTGACCTTTTTAAAGAAGGTGCTGATTTCATTTCTGTATTAGCCGCGCTTATTACTGTTCGTCTAGTAAGTCGAAACCCTGATGAGAAGTTTTCTTATGGCATCGGAAAACTTGAGAATCTTGTGAGCATCGGAATTGGCTTATTAATGCTGGCAAGTGCCTGTTTTATTTTGTTTCAGGCTGTTGGGCATTTTAAGCATCCCGAGCAATCACATGGGACTCTTCCAGGTATTTTCATTTTTTCATTCTCAGCGATATTCGGTTTTAGAATGTGGCTGCGCAATCGTGATTTGCTAAAAGAACATCATTCTGCAATTGTGGCATCTCAAGCAAGGCTCTGGCTTTCTAAGACCTGGTTAGACGCCATGATGGCCTCAGTCCTTATCCTAGCATTGTATTTTGGGGATTATCATTGGAGCTATTATCTAGACCCGTTAGCCTCATTAGCTGGGGTTGGTTTTCTTGTGCATGGCGCATGGGAAGTGAGCACATCATCTGTGCACGATTTGCTGGATGCTTCTTTAGAAGAAGCATCTCAATTAATTATCATGAGGAAATTAGTAGAACACTTTGATGATTATGAAAGCGTTCATAAAATTCGCACCCGACGGTCCGGTAGTCACATCTATATTGAGGTCTTTTTAGGGTTTAATTCTGATTTGACGATGGGGCAGGTTCAGAAAAAAATTGATCGATTATCTTTAGCGATTAAGGAAGCATTTGTCGGGGCTGAAGTTTCAATCGTTGCCTCATCTGAAGGGGCTTAGTTTTTATAAAGTGCTAATGCTTTTCCATCTTTCATGACGAACATAATTTTTCTAATATTGTTAATGTCGTCAAGTGGATTGCCATCAACTGCGATAAGGTCTGCAAGGAAACCGGCTTTAACTTTTCCTAAGGTGTCTTGAACTCCTAACACCGACGCGCTAGTCACTGTTGATGCAATGATAGCTTCTATGGGTGTCATTCCATATGCCACCATTTTGATGAGCTCTCTGCCATTTTCTCCATGGGGGTAAACCCCAGCATCTGAGCCCGTGGCTATACTCACACCACTTCGCCTGGCTAATCTAAACGCTTTTTCACTTTGTTGCATATCCGCAGTGGGTGGCATGGTTAAGGGATCATAATGCTGGAAATAGATGCTGTAGTAATCAACTTGTGTGAGTGTTGGAACGTAAGTAATGCCTTTAGCTGCCATCAGTTTGAATACTTTCTCAGTAC
>CAJBIA010000082.1 GCA_903953055.1 uncultured Methylophilaceae bacterium | reverse complement strand
TGTCATCTCATTTATTGTGTCATGGGCCATGATGTGCAGTCCTTTCTAACTGCAATCACAGACTAGCACTGTAAACGAAACGTTGTCAAGTAAATTTGCGCTACCGAACCACTTTTATTTGCAGGTTCATGGGAGCGGAAAGTTTACTCAAAAGTAACGGTGTTGTTTCCGGTTGAAGAATCGGCTTGACAACTTCAGCCGATTGTGGTACAGGAACGGCAAGAGTAGGCGCTAGGGGAACGCCGGGTGATATGATAGGGCCGGCAACGTTCGATGGTGCGCTATTTTCTGTTCCTTGTACAGTCTCCATATCATAGCAGCGAGTAAGGCCAGTTGTATTGGCATCGGTAAAAGATGGGGAAGTTGGTCGGGAAGCGGGGTTTGTAATCTCTTTGTAATTGGTACTGGTAGTCGAATCACATGATGTACCGGAAGCGATTGTTTCTGCATACACTGCATAGGTACACGTAGGTTGTCCAGTAACGCATCCAAGCCAGTTACCAGAGGGAAGCGGAGCAGTCGCAGTTAGTACGACTTTGTAACCATTCGATGCTGGCGGCACTTGTGCGCGGCATCCAAGCGTAAAGAGAACGGAAATGATAGCGATTGCTAAAGGTAGGGTCACGTTCCGTACAACTTCGATTTCGCCGAACTGCATCATTTCGTTTGCTGTTTCTTGAGTCATTTTGATGCGCCCTTTCTAGCGCGTACTAAAAGTGTTTCACATTCGGCGAAGTGTTGTCAAGAGAATTATTGACCATTTGGCGATTCCGCCCAAGTTGTGATTGCTGGGGTTCCACCGCTACCAGAAGCGGTAGCAGCCGTGACAGAGAACGTCGAACCGGCTGGAACAAGAAAGCTAACGGTTGCGGCTCCTGCGCAGTCATTATACACACCGTTTCCTGCAAATGATAGTGTATCTACAGTGTATGAAATAGTTGCAGCATATCCGGTACATACGCCTGTTACTGTCATGCTTACAAATTCCCATACAGAATGACCACTTGAATTTGTATAACTTGCGCCAGAAGTGTACGTACTACCACCAGCACATGAAACGGATAAACAATCTTTTAATGCCGCTGTACTTGCAGGAGCGTTAGCACACCCGACAGTTGTCAACGCTCCGTTTGTCCCGTTCGGACAGATCGGGCTGGTAGATGAGGATATGCCTCCAATGATGACATTGCCAGATCCGTCAATCTTGAGACCATTGGCATTATAAAGACCAATGCTCAATGTGTTTGATGTAGAACCGAAATTTTGATAGTTAAATCCAAAGACAGCAGAATTATTTATAGAAAGCTCTTTTCCAACGGCTATGTTTATGTTTGCCGTTGAGCTTGAATTAGGTGCTAATACTGTAAGTAATGGTGCAAAAGCAGAACCGGAATCCGTACCAATAAGAGTTGCTATACCGTGAATGTTTGAACCAGTAACTTGGAATGGATTAAGATCGCCGCCACCATTGATTAGAACGCCCTTGTAACCTAGGGATGTCCTAATCGTGAAGATCTGCGTAGTCATTGCCGCGTCCCACCACTGATCGTAAAAGATGGCGTCCGCAGCCGGGACGTGAATGAAGCCGTTGGCCGCGTTGCCCTGCGACGGGCCAGCGCCGAAGTAAGTTGAACGCTTATCTTGCGGGTTACTTACCCCTGTCGAGATGACATTAGAGATGATCGAACTCGCAAGGTTCACACCACCTAATCCAAATCCGCCATTGGAAGCGACAAGGGAAGAATTTGTTGGATCATTTACAACACGTCCCACGTCTGCGAATAAATCCCAACATTTTCCAGCATTTACGTTGCACGTGCTCGGTCCTTGATTTGCAAGCCATTGCTCCACCTGTACGAATATCTGGTATCCACTACTACAAGAACCAATACCCGCTTGATTGTAATTAAACGCATTGCTGCTCCACTCTACAACAAGCGAATTGTCTGTATGAATTTTCGCCCATAGTGATTGCAAAGCGGCTTCGATTGTAGCAGCGGAATTACATCCTGCTCCGGTTGACGCGATGTCATTTTCTTCTTGACCGATTACGAAGTACGTAGGAGTGCCGGTTACAGCTTCACTTAAAGGATGCAGTAATGTTACATAATCGGTATTCAATTCCTGTAACGTTACTGGAGATGGAATAACAACGCTTGTCGAACCAATACCTTTTAACGAACCTTGTGCGGTAGTGTTGAACGGTAAATTGTACGTTGCCTTAGCAGCATTTCCACACGTTACAGAGCACGAACCACTGCCCGAAAATTGAAACCTGAAACTTGTTGACCCTA
>CAJBIA010000081.1 GCA_903953055.1 uncultured Methylophilaceae bacterium | reverse complement strand
TTTCTCCTGACGTCAATGACCCAGCTGCACGTAATGTTACCTTTGATCAATTAGTGGCCGCTTATCTAGAACAAACGCGCGCTTTAGTCGAAGGTGGCGTGGACATCCTCATGGTAGAAACCATCTTTGATACCTTGAACTGTAAAGCGGCTTTATTTGCTATCGACAGCTTCTTTGAAGAAAGTGGAAAACGTCTTCCACTAATGATTTCTGGCACCGTTACAGATGCTTCTGGGCGCATTTTGTCTGGCCAAACGGTCCCCGCTTTTTGGAACTCTGTAAGACACGCCAAACCCTTAACGATCGGCCTAAACTGTGCACTAGGTGCCGCCTTAATGCGCCCTTACGCACAAGAACTTTCCAAAATTGCTGATACATTTGTATGCATTTACCCAAATGCTGGCTTACCTAACCCAATGTCCGACACAGGCTTCGACGAAAAGCCTGCCGACACTTCAGCTTTAGTAAAGGAATTTGCTGAGAGTGGATTTATTAATATTGCAGGTGGCTGTTGTGGAACCACTCCCCCGCACATTCAAGCAATTGCAGAAGCACTAAAAGATATTAAGCCACGCCAAGTCCCTGAAGTGGAGCAAACCACCAAACTTTCCGGCCTAGAGCCTTTTGAAATTAACGACAACTCCCTATTTGTAAATGTAGGCGAACGCACGAACGTCACAGGCTCAAAAGCATTTGCTCGCATGATTTTAAATGAGCAGTTTGAAGATGCCCTGCAAGTAGCACGTCAACAAGTTGAGAATGGTGCCCAAATCATCGATATCAACATGGATGAAGGCATGTTAGATGCCATCAAGGCCATGTCTCACTTCTTAAATTTAATTGCCTCAGAGCCTGATATTGCACGCGTTCCGATCATGATTGACTCCTCCAAATGGGATGTGATTGAAGCTGGGCTAAAATGTGTGCAAGGCAAAGCGATTGTTAACTCCATCTCGATGAAAGAAGGCGAGACGGAATTTTTACGCCAAGCGAAACTTTGCATGCGATACGGCGCAGCTGTCATCGTGATGGCGTTTGATGAAAAAGGCCAAGCTGATACCTTTGAGCGCAAAATTGAAATTTGTAAACGTGCTTATGATTTACTCATCGAAAAAGTGGGTTTCCCAGCAGAAGACATTATTTTCGACCCGAATATCTTCGCAATCGCTACCGGGATAGAAGAACATAATAATTACGCCGTAGATTTCATTAATGCCACTCGGTGGATCAAAGAAAACTTACCGCATGCCAAAATCTCTGGCGGTGTTTCTAATGTGAGTTTTAGTTTCCGCGGCAATGAACCTGCTCGTGAAGCCATTCACACCGTATTCCTCTACCACGCCATTAAAGCTGGCATGACAATGGGCATCGTCAATGCTGGCATGATTGGCATCTACGACGATCTTTCAGAAGCCTTGCGAGAATGCGTAGAGGATGTAGTACTCAACCGTCGTCCAGATGCCACTGAGCGCATGATTGAAATGGCCGGCACACTCACAGCAGGTGGCAAAAAAGAAGCCGCGACGCTAGAGTGGCGGGGCACTAATGAAGCTCCTGTCAGTGTTCAAAAACGCTTAGCCCATGCCCTGGTCCATGGCATTACCGAATTTATTAATGAAGATACCGAAGAAGCTCGCCTTGAAGCCCTCAATAGTGGGGGCAGACCCATACATGTGATCGAAGGCCCTCTCATGGATGGCATGAATATCGTGGGTGATTTATTTGGTCAAGGCAAAATGTTCTTGCCGCAAGTGGTGAAATCGGCACGCGTCATGAAACAAGCGGTTGCCCATCTAATTCCTTATATTGAAGAAGAAAAAATTTTAGAAGAAAAACGCACAGGTGTTGCAGCAAAACCAAAAGGCAAAATGGTCATCGCAACGGTCAAGGGTGACGTGCACGACATCGGCAAAAACATCGTTTCTGTTGTGCTGCAATGCAATAATTTTGAAGTTGTGAATATGGGCGTAATGGTGCCATGTGCTGAAATTCTTGCGCTTGCTAAAGCTGAAAATGCAGACATCATTGGATTGTCTGGGTTGATTACCCCATCCCTTGAAGAGATGGCCAACGTTGCCCGGGAAATGCAACGCGACCCCTATTTCCGTAGCGTCAAAATGCCTTTACTGATTGGGGGCGCAACTACTTCGCGCGCCCATACAGCAGTCAAGATTGCTCCGCATTACGATGGTCCCGTCGTCTATGTCCCCGACGCCTCTCGCTCTGTGGCGGTCATGCAATCTTTAGTAAGTCCTGAACAACGCGACGCTTATGTCACAGAATTAAACGCAGATTACGAACGAGCACGCAATCAACACGCCAACAAAAAAGGCGTGCCCATGCTCACGATTAGCGACGCCCGAAAAAATAAAACCAAGCTAGACTTCACGGGTAAGAATGCACCAATCAAACCTAAATTCATTGGTCGTCGCGTACTAGAAAATATCGACCTAGCAACGATTGCCCAATACATTGACTGGGGCCCATTCTTTCAAACTTGGGATTTGGCAGGCGCCTATCCTGCGATTCTCAAAGATCCCGTCGTTGGCGAAACCGCTACTAAATTATTTGCTGATGGCCAAGCATTGCTCAAAAAGATCATTGAGGGTCGCTGGCTTACTGCGAATGGCGTGGTTTCGCTATTGCCGGCCAATAGCGTGAATGAGGACGACATTGAAATTTATACAGATGAAAGCCGTCAAGAAATCGCATTCACTTACTTTGGCATGCGCCAGCAATCTGAAAAACCAGTCATTGACGGAGTTGCACGACCTAACCAATGCTTAGCCGATTTTATTGCACCAAAAGAATCTGGGATTCCGGATTACATCGGCATGTTTGCAGTAAGCGCAGGTCTCGGGATCGAAAAATACCTCAAGCGCTTTGAAGAAGCCCATGATGACTTTAATAGCATCATGCTGAAATCACTAGCAGACAGACTAGCAGAAGCCTTTGCTGAGTACCTACACGAGCGAGTTCGCACTGACTTGTGGGGCTATGCAACACAAGAAGACTTAAGCAATGAAGCACTGATTGCAGAGAAATATCAAGGGATTCGCCCTGCGCCTGGCTATCCAGCATGCCCAGATCACACAGTAAAAGCAGAGATGTTTAAAGTCATGCAAGCAACCGAAATTGGAATGAGTCTAACTGAATCTTATGCGATGAATCCAGCCGCTGCTGTTTCAGGTTATTACTTCGCACATAGTGAAGCAAAATATTTCAGTGTCGACAAAATAGGTGAAGATCAACTCACTGACTTAGCCCAAAGACGGAAAATGAACAAAGAAGAATTGGCACGTTGGTTAGCGCCAAACTTAGCTTAAATTAAAAAACTTTAGAAGATCAACAATGCATATTCATATTCTTGGTGTTTGCGGTACGTTCATGGGTGGGGTTGCGGTCTTGGCAAAAGAAGCTGGCCATACCGTGACAGGTTGCGATGCGAACGTTTATCCTCCGATGAGCACCCAATTAGAAGCGCAAGGCATCAAGCTAATTGAAGGCTTTGATCCAAGCCAAACGCATTTAAATCCAGATGTCTATGTTATTGGCAATGTCGTCTCGCGTGGCAATCCGCTCATGGAAGAAATACTCAATAAAGGCCTACCTTTTATTTCAGGTCCACAATGGTTGGCTGAGAACATCCTTCACCCACAAAGCGAACCAAGTAAATGGGTCTTAGCGGTCGCTGGCACGCACGGCAAGACAACCACATCCTCCATGCTTGCATGGATTCTAGAACACGCAGGATTAGCGCCTGGCTTCTTAATTGGCGGTGTCCCCGAAAATTTTGCTGTTTCTGCGCGCTTACCTCAAGCCCCAAAACAAGACACTAAAAGTACATCCCCATTTTTCGTGATTGAAGCGGACGAATACGACACGGCATTTTTTGATAAACGCTCAAAATTTGTGCATTACGGTCCACGGACAGCCATTCTCAATAACCTTGAGTTTGACCATGCGGACATCTTTGCCGACCTTCATGCCATTGAAACGCAATTTCATCATCTAGTCAGGACGGTTCCCCAACAAGGGTTGGTGGTCGCGAATGGCAAAGAGGAAAGCTTAAACCGCGTAATTGATCGAGGCTGCTGGACACCTGTAGAACATTTTGGATCATCTGATGGCTGGCAAGGTGGCGAAGCGGACGCTGACGGGAGCTTTGACGTTATGCTCAATAGCAAAGTCGTTGGCCGTGTCAAATGGGCGTTGCTCGGCGAGCATAATCGCATGAATGCACTTGCGGCACTTGCGGCAGCGCGTCATGTTGGCGTTTCTGTAGACGTTGGAATTGCAGCGCTCGGCTTATTCCAAAACGTAAAACGCCGGATGGAATTGCGTGGCGTTGAACAAAATATTAGTGTTTACGACGATTTCGCCCATCATCCAACCGCAATCGCCACCACGGTAGCCGGACTTCGTGCAAAGGTTGGCAAGGCAAGAATTTTGGCCGTACTAGAACCACGTTCTAATACCATGAAACTTGGCGTCATGAAACAAGCTCTCCCAGCAAGCTTGGTCGATGCTGACCATGTATTTTGCTATGGTGCGAATTTAGGTTGGGATGCCAGTGAAGCCCTTGCCCCGATGGGCGACAAAGCCACAACCTTTGATAATATGGATTCGCTCATTGCCGCGATTGTTGCTAAAGCACAAAGTGGCGATCAAATCTTGGTCATGAGTAATGGTGGGTTTGGTGGCATTCATCAAAAACTATTAACGCAGCTTGCGGCATTGAAATTCTAATCTTTGGCATGTGGCTTAAAAGACTCAAAAAACTTGATTTCTTTACCCTTGCACTCCTCGGCTCTGCTTTTTTACATCTACTCATCATCGCATTTGTAAAGTTCCAACCCCCGGCGCTTCAGTTTTTTAAAGATCAAATGTCTGCGCTTGATGTCGTGTTGGTCAACAGTAAGTCTCACAAAAAACCAAAGAAAGCGGATGCATTAGCGCAAGCAAACCTTGATGGTGGAGGAAACACCTCGGAAGACCGAACACTTAAATCCGCCCTGCCTTGGCAAAAACACAATCCGACAGAAACCTCTGCGAACCATCGTTCCCAAACGCTTGCAAAAAGCCTAGCAGAAGCCGAGGCAGAAGCGGCTCGCAAAGCTGAACGACTCGCTGAGCTTGATAAGCAAGCACAAGCATTGATGAGTCAAATTAAAGCTAATCATTCCATCGAAATGGATCCATCGCAAAAATCAGCACCGATCAATCCCGAAACAGGGGCTGAAGATTCAAGCAAAAAATCAATCAACAAAAACGACTTAATGAGCGCTAGTTTAGAGATGGCGAGATTAGAGTCGCAAATCAATAAACAACAAGACGATTATCAGAAGCGTCCTAAACGCAAGTCAATTGGCGCGCGCGCTCAAGAATACAAATTTGCAGCCTATGTAGAGTCCTGGCGCCAAAAAGTCGAAAAAATCGGCAATTTAAATTATCCGCAAGCCGCCAAAGATCAAAAAATATATGGCCAATTGCAACTCACCGTTTACATCAAATCCAATGGTGAAATTGAAAAAGTGGAAATTAGACGCAGCTCTGGTTACCCTATATTAGATAATGCAGCCAAGCGAATTGTTGAGATGGGTTCTCCCTATGCTGCGTTCCCGGAAGACTTACGTAAAGATGTTGATATCTTGGACATCACCAGAACTTGGATCTTCACTAAAGAAGATGGTTTAGCCACTAAAGCTTTTGAGTAACATTGCATTGGAATCCGCATGAACACCCATTACCAACATCATGTTTTTTTCTGCTTGAATAAGCGTGAAGATGGATCAAATTGCTGCACAGACCATCATGCAGAAGCAGCATTTGATCACATGAAGGCGCAGGTAAAAAAATTAAATCTCAATGGAAAAGGTAAGGTGCGCATTAACCGAGCTGGCTGTTTAGACCGATGCGGCGAAGGCCCAGTTCTCGTGGTTTATCCAGAAGCAATTTGGTATACCTTTGTTGATCAAACAGATATTGATGAAATTATTACAGAACATTTGCAAGGCGGAAAAATCGTTTCGCGCTTGCAAATTGTATAAACCAAACTAACCTAGCACCTTTTGCAATTTGGCTTTCAAGATATCCACTAAGCCTTCAATATGCACCTTTTTGGTTTGACGTACTTCAGCACTCCAGATGGCCTCTGGAAAATGCACGTCGGTTTCAAATCTTGGGATGACGTGCCAATGAATGTGGGGGGTTTTATTTCCCAAGCTCGCGAGATTAATTTTGGTTGGCTGCAGAATTTCCCGCAAAACACTTTCCACAACAAAAGTCAGTTGCATCACTTTACTTCGATCAGCATCCGACAAGTCGGTCATTTCTTTCACATGCCGGTTCAAAATCACACGACAAAAGCCAACATAATTTGGATCATCCACTAAAACAACACGACATAAATCGTCCTGCCAAAGTAGCTCCCCACCCACTGAATTGCACAACACACAACTCTGAAGACTCATAGCTTTACCAATTGTCCTGTAGCTGCTGATTGCAACGTTGCAACGATGGTTGCGCAATTCATTTTTGCGTCTTCAAAAGTGAGCTTTGTCGCATGATTGTTTAATACACAATCACTAAAATGCTCGATCTCAAGATTAAAATGATTGCTCACAGGATAGACTTCTTCAGCTTTTCGGCCATCATCACTCCACCAGCTAATGACAGGCACATCATTTGTTCCGGGCAACTGCCAAACCGTATGGCATTTAATCCCGCCTTTAGTCCCCACGATCGTATATTCAGACTGGCGGCTACATTCAAAGCTGGTGTCGAAGTGGCCGCGCTTTCCGTTGCCAAAATCAATGACGCCACTCGTGGCAATGTCTGCTCCGGTCTCAGCATATTTTGCCATGGCCATCACGCTAATCGGTGCTTCCTCAAAACAATGCCTTAAGGTATGAATGGCGTAAGGACCAATGTCCCACATTGCGCCACCACCATTAACAGTATCGTTAGCTAAGCGATACATGCGAGCTGGTCGCATCATGAAGGAGTAACTGGCTTTGGCAAACATCACCTCACCAATCAAGCCAGATTTCACAATTTCACTGACTCTCTGATGTTGCGGATGAAAGCGATACATAAAACCTTCCATCACTTTAACTTTTTGCTGCAATGCCGCGGCTTCAATTTTTTCAATATCTGCCACAGTAATCGCCATCGGTTTTTCTATAAGGACATGCTTGCCCGCGGCAATCGCTTTCAATGCCCACTCAGCATGTTCATGGTTGCCCATTGGAATATAAACAGCCTGCACTTGTGAATCGTTTAATAATTCTTCAAGCACATCATAAGTTTTGACACCATTTAAATGTGGGGCATATTTTGATAAGGTCTCCGCCGCCGCGCCCGAACGCCTGCTCGCAATCGCCACTAATTCTGAATTTTTAGCCTCAACAATGGCGGGGAGCAAACGCTCATTAACTCGTGCTGCCCCTAAAATACCCCAGCGTAACTTTGTCATCCCTAGTTCCTTAAATTAAACACCAGCAGCATGCGCTTGTGTGTCCGCATGATAAGAGCTTCGCACCATCGGACCACAAGCTGCTTGCGCAAAGCCCATAGCGAGTGCTTGCTGTTCAAATTGTGCAAATCGTTCTGGCGTCACAAATCGTGCCACTGGCAAATGGTGCTGACTTGGTTGTAAATACTGCCCTAAAGTGAGCATGGTCACGCCATGGTTTCGTAAATCTTGCATCACTTCTAGTATTTCTTCATCCGTTTCACCAAGGCCTAACATCAAGCCTGATTTAGTGGGAACGTTCGGATGTAGCGCTCCAAACACTTTAAGTAAATTAAGAGAGTTTTGATAATCCGCACCTGGTCGCGCTTGTTTATAAAGCCGAGGCACCGTTTCTAAATTATGATTCATCACATCCGGAGGCGCACTTTTGAGAATTTCAACAGCGGTTTCTAAGCGGCCTCTAAAATCAGGGACCAAGACCTCAATCTTAATCGCTGGAGATTTGGCACGAACGGCTTGAATACAATCTACAAAATGTTGCGCCCCTCCGTCCATCAAATCATCCCTGTCTACACTTGTAATGACGACATAGCGTAAATGCATTTGGGCAATCGTCTGCGCTAAATTAGCTGGCTCATGGACATCCGGCGGCAAAGGCTTACCATGTGAAACATCACAAAATGGACAACGTCTTGTACAGATATCGCCCAGGATCATAAAAGTCGCAGTGCCGCTACTGAAGCACTCTCCGATGTTTGGACAGGATGCTTCCTCACAAACTGTATGGAGTTTGTTCTCTCTCAACACCTGTTTAATCTCTTGAAAACGAGCACTATCAGGCACCTTCATGCGTATCCATTCTGGTTTACGCATTGGCGCTTGTGGCACGATCTTAATCGGGATGCGTGCTGTTTTTTGTTCGCTGGTTTCTTTTACGCCTGCAATCTTGCCTGGGCGTTTTAATTCAGCTGACTTGTTCGCTTGTTCAGTCATGAGATAGCTTAATAGTTTAATTCTTTAGTCAGGTATTTTAGCAGTTTTGAAGCAGCCTCGGATTGCGTTAAATCCACCCCTAGATCTTTTAGCTGTGTCACTTCCAATCCACGGTAGCCGCATGGATCAATCGCATTAAACGGCCCTAAATCCATATTTACATTCAATGAAATACCATGATAACAACTCGCTTTCTTCAGCCGAAGTCCCACCGAAGCGATTTTTTTATGATCCACATAAACACCTGGCGCATCTGCTTTAGCCAGCCCATGAATATTAAATTCAGAAAGCAGATTGACCACCGCGCCTTCCAAAGCACTAACCAATTGGCGCACATTGATGCCTTTACGCTTGAGGTCGATCAAGACATAAATGATCACTTGCCCAGGACCATGATAGGTAATTTTTCCACCCCTATCCGTATTCACAACGGCAATGTCATCACGAGATGGCATGCGGACACCCTGACGATTTAATCCTAGCGTGTATACAGGAGGATGCTCGGTAATCCAAAATTCATCAGGGGTTTCTGCCATTCGGCTAGCAGTGAAGTCTTGCATAGCATGCCAAGTCGTCTCAAACTCGGTATGCCCCAAATCGCGGATAACAGGCTTTTGATTCAAATTATAAAACGTATTTCACGAGAGTGTGCTTTGAAAGAACGCTGTAAATATTATCTAAATGCGGCTTAGAGGTTACGTAAACATTGCAAGTCAGACTAATAAATCGCCCTCCGCTACTTGCCCGCATATCGACCTTTGACGCATCAAAGGTCGGTTCATGTTCTTGTATCAAATTGACCATCACGCTTGCGAAATCATCACTTGTCTCACCCATCACTTTAATCAAAAAGTAGCACGGGAATTCAATCAGCGTTTCTGTCTCTGGATTTAATGTTTTTTCTTGGTCTGTCATTTAACTAATCGCCGCTTTATTTTAAGCAAATAGCAACATGAAGCTATCCCAAATTCGACCAAAAATTCCTGCCACTTTCACCTCTTTGGCGGCAACTAATTTTTGTTCATCTACTAACTTGCCATCAATCGTAAATTGGATCCTACCAATTTCTTGGCCTTGTGCAACTGGAGCAATGAGTGGCTGCTTGCTAATAATTCTTGCTTTAGCGCGTGCATATTCCCCCTTAGGAAGCGTGACATAAAGGTCATTAAATACCGTGGCCGCTAATTTATTGTCCGTGCCTTTCCAAACTTTTTGAGTGGCAATCACTTGACCCGCTTTATAGACCAAATGAGACTCAAAGAATTGGAATCCATAATTCAAGAGTTTCTGACTTTCCGTTGCACGCGCATTATCATTAGGCGCGCCTAACACAATAGAAATCAAACGATGCTCACCTCGTTTTGCAGATGAAATCAGACAATAGCCCGCTGAATCTGTATGTCCAGTTTTCATCCCATCCACATAAGGATCTAACCACAACAACCGATTGCGATTGGGCTGAGTAATTTTGTTATAGGTATATTCTTTGACTGAATACAAACGTTTATATTGATCTGGAAAGTCTTGAATCAAGGCGCTTGCCAAAAGAGAAAGATCATAAGCCGTGGTGTAATGTTGAGGATCTGGCAAGCCCGTCGCATTCATAAAATGCGTGTTTTTCATCCCCAAGCGGGCCGCTTCCTTATTCATCTGCGTCGCAAAAGCCTCTTCTGTAACGGCAATCCCTTCAGCCAAAGCAATAGAGGCATCATTGCCAGACTGAATAATCATGCCATGTAAAAGCTCCTCCACGGTGACTGTCATGCTGGGCTCCACAAACATTTTTGAGCCTTCAATACGCCATGCTTTTTCAGAAATCGGCAGAACTTGATCTGACTTCAAATGGCCATTTTTAAGCGCCTTAAATGACAAATATGCGGTCATCAATTTTGTTAACGAGGCAGGTTCAACACGGTCGTTACTTTGTTGCTCGGCAAGCACACGATTACTATTAAAGTCTTTGAGTAAGTAAGCTTTAACGGCTAACTCCGGAGGCGGTGGCGCAACGTCAGCATAAGCAATGCCTACAAATAAACTAAGGATTAAAACGAAAGTCGAGGAAAAATAATGCATAAGCTCTTTATTAAATCTAAGGTTGATCAATGATATATGTATTCACACCCAAAGCCTTTTTGACTTTTGCAGCAATCACTTCTGCTTCGGTGCGGTTAGCATATGGCCCAATACGGACGCGATAAATGCCCTGATTGTACCAGCTATTAACCGGGGCATTTTCAACTAGATTCTGCGCCATAATTTTTTTGGACAATAGTCCGGCATTGTCCACAGACTTAAATGCACCAACTTGAACAAAAACACCAGCGACAGGAACACTAGTTAACTTTTCTTGATTAATTACTGGTGCGTTATTCGCATCAGAGTTCTCGATCCTAACTGGCTCTGAACTTTGTGTAGGCTTTAATGGCTCGACAACTACACTGGGGACATTAGCCGCTGTGATCTCTTTATCAGCCAAATCCGTTGATGAATTTTGTAGATATTTTTTAGCATCGATGGCTTCCACATCCACAATGCCGCTTCCCTTTCCTGACAACCTTAGCTTATACGAGGCGGCGTAGGATAAATCAATCAATCGATCGCTATGAAAAGGACCGCGATCATTAATGCGAACAATCACAGACTTTTGATTTTCAGGGTTGGTCACTCGAACATAACTCGGAATAGGCAATATAGGATGCGCACCCGTCATGCCATACATATCATAAATCTCGCCTGCTGAAGTTTTCTGACCGTGATACCGTTTACCGTACCAAGAGGCAATCCCACGCTTTTTATAAGGCTGAAACTCTGTCATCGGTGTGTAGCTGTTACCCAAAGCAATATAAGGCTTATTAGCTCTAGGCAACAAAGGCTCAACCCGAGGCACCGCATCCGGGATGGCATCGATATTGGCAGGCGGATTATCTCCTGGGCCATCATCTAAATAATAGCCGCCTGATTTCTTAGGTTTATTAAGTTCACCAGAGCTTTCGGGAGCGCTTATGCCAGGACTAGGCTTAACAACTTGGCTACCTCCACAAGCAACCAATAATAAACTTAATAAAACGGGAGTGAGTAGGTGTCTAAATTTCATGAAGTTGACATCAGTGTTTTATGCGAATGAATGCTCATCAAAATACCAAAGCCCAATAATATCGTGACTAAAGAAGTGCCGCCATAACTTACAAATGGCAATGGCACGCCGACAACCGGCAATACACCACTGACCATCGCCATATTAACAAAAACGTAAGTGAAGAACGTCAGCGTAATACTACCCGCTAATAATCGCGTGAAAGTGCTTTGCGCTTGTGATGAAATCACCACGCCTCTCCCAATCAAAAGCAAAAACAAAATCAGCAGCAAGACATTACCCAAAAATCCAAACTCTTCACCAAATACGGCAAAAATAAAGTCTGTCGTCCGTTCAGGTAAGAAATCCAACTGGGATTGCGTGCCATTCGTCCAGCCCTTTCCAGCAAAGCCGCCTGAACCTAACGCAATGCTCGCTTGGATCGTATGGTAGCCAGCGCCAAGCGGATCTTGATAAGGATCGAATAGTATTTCAATTCTTCTACGCTGATAATCATGCAGCATTGACCAAAAAACAGGCGCCATCAAACCTGAAGTGACAATCAAGCCGCCCAATATTTTCCAGCTTAAGCCCGCTAAAAATAAAACATAAAAACCAGCGGCGGTGATAATCAACGCCGTTCCTAAATCGGGCTGTTTCATAATCAATCCAACAGGAACCACTAATAATAGTGCGCCTAATGCAAAGTCAATCCCTCGCAAACTTTGTTCACGTTTAGCAAAATACCAAGCGAGCATCAAAGGAACAGCAATTTTCATTAATTCTGACGGCTGAATTCTGCCAATGCCGAGGTTAAGCCATCTTCTTGCCCCATGGCTAATTTCCCCAAACAAAGCAACGCCAATCAATAGCAGCAAGCCCAAAATAAATAGCGGCAAAGCAATACGCTCTAAATAATGGGGGGGAGTATTTGCTGCCAACCACATAATGCCTAGTGCAGCTAAAATATTCATAAATTGTGAAAGCACCCGCTCAATACTTTCGCCCGATGCACTATAAAGAACAAACAAACCCACGATACAGCTAAAAAAGATGCAACCCATCAGAAACGGATCAATATTTTTTTTAAAATGATCGAATAGTTTTCTAATCATGTGGGCCATCCTCAATCATTTGGGCTTCTGGCATTTTGTTTAACGTTTTATTTTGTTCACTAGGCTCTTTGCCTAATAAATAGTAATCCATAATTTTTCTTGCAATTGGGCCGGCGGCTGAACCCCCATGCCCCCCATTTTCAACAATCACAGCAACCGCAATTTTAGGATCTTCAGCTGGAGCATAAGCAATAAACAATGCATGATCACGATGCCGCTCGTCCAAATTACCAGCATTATATTTTGCCCCCTGCTTAATTCCCACCACTTGGGCCGTACCAGTTTTGGCAGCAATGTTATAACTACTTCCAGCCGCAACACTTGCTGCAGTTCCGCCTGCTTGTGTCACACCCACCATCCCCGCTTTAACAATTGCTATATTATTGGGATCTAGCGCTAAGGAATCTAGTTTAGTGATCGCAACCAACTCCGTTTCAAGTCCATTATTTTTTTGAATGCTACTCACCAAATGCGGCCGCATTGCAACACCGTTATTTGCAAGCACCGCCGTTGCTTGCGCAAGCTGCATCGGCGTGACAAGGGTATAGCCTTGACCAATCCCGACAATGACGGTTTCACCTGGATACCATCGCTGTTTCCAGCGCCGCCACTTCCATTCAGGCGTAGGTAATAAACCGGCTGTTTCAGACGCTAAATCTACCCCTGTTTTTTTACCAAAACCAAAGTGGCTAACAAATGAAGTAAGTCTATCAATCCCTAAATCTAATGCTAGGCCAT
>CAJBIA010000080.1 GCA_903953055.1 uncultured Methylophilaceae bacterium | reverse complement strand
TTGTCTTTAACCGTCACGAAAGGTAAGCCACCGTCACTCACGTGACCTACAATTAGTTCACCATTAATATTCGGTGTCTCAATCTTAGGCATCTTGGTATCACCTTTTTTAACCCAGCGATCGAGCATATCGTCGTATACGCCACTTTCCTTAAGCTCCTTGAAAAACTTATTAAATTTCTCTCTCAATTCGCTATTGTTCTTATTAAAGCCATAAGCGATAGGAAAAACTTCTATTGATTCTCCTAGAAAAGCGAGGCTATCATCGTCACGGATTTTGTTCTTCAGGAGTTCACTTACAAAAAAGCCAACATCTGATTTTCCTGTTTTGACAGCCAGAATAAGGTCGGAAGGCGACTTGTATTGCATGACAGTCGCGTTAGGATAGTTTTTGTGCGCGTATGAGTCATGCACAGACCCTAAGAGGACTGCAATGCTTTTGTCTTTTACATCGTTGACGGAAGTTAGTGATTTTGTAGAACTCGCTGAATTTTCATTTTTAACTTCGTTAGTTTTAGATTCAGTGATATTGCTCTTCAAAGCAAAAAAACGTGTTCCCATTTCATAGTAGGCATTGGAGAAGTCGATTTGTTTTTTTCTTTCATCCGTGACATAAATTGAGCTAGCAATCATGTCAGCTTTTCCGCTAGAAACAGCTGAAATTAGACTACCAAACTCCATATTTGAAAATTTAATATCCTTACCCTCGGATGCCGCAAATCGTTTTGCAATTTCAATATCAAACCCAACTAGCTGATTGTCTTTTACGAATGTAAATGGAAGGCCGACATCACTAACCCCCACAACGAGAATGCCACTCACTTTTTCTGCCTTGATATCAGGCATGGTGGTTTCACCCCGAACCATCCAGCGATCTGCCATGTCTTTATATACGCCATCCGCTTTAGCTTTTGCTAGAAATGCATTAAATCTGTCTTTGAGGGCGCTATTTTTTTTATTAAAACCAACACCAATATCAAAAGAGAATACGGGGTCACCCAGTAAGCCAAATGAATGATCTTGTCTGAAAACTTCACGAAGGGGGTCCGCATCATAAAGTGCTGCATCAACTTTACCTGTTTTGACTGCTAGTAAAACATCAGCTGGCGAGTCAAATTGTAAAATTGTCGCGTTTGGATAGTTCTTTGTCGCATAACTTTCATGTGCCGATCCCATGACAACGCCAATGCGCTTATCTTTGAGATCGTCGATAGATGTTAATTTAGATGCCACAATCGCATTTGCATTAGCGTTGTCGTTTGCAATAGATTGCGTTGGAAGCAGAAGGACCATCGCAAGGATCAATATTTTTAGCATTTTATGAATAATAGTCTTTGAATTTTTTTAAAATGTATCATACTTTCCGGCCTTAAAAACCTTAATTAAAATAAGGTCTTGATGTAGGTTGTTTTATAAAAATATTTTTTTGATGTATATTCTTGGCATAGTTAATTTTTAAACTTTTAGGATAGAGACCCACACCATGTTAGAAGTTAATAATGAAGTTTTAAATGAGGTACTGGTTGTTAAACTATCAGGGCGTCTTGATGGGATTACTTCTAAGACGTTCACTGAAAAAACTAGTGCGCCTGAATATGCATCTGCTGCCCATGTTGTTCTTGATTGTAAAGATCTGAGTTATATCAGTTCTGAAGGTCTTCGTGTAATGTTGATGGCAGCTAAAAAAGCCAAGTCACTTGGGGGTGCTTTAACGCTTGCTTCAGTGAACTCGTCAGTAAATGAAGTGATGGTGATTAGTGGATTTGGAACCCTGCTTGGCGTTCACTCAAGCACCGAAGATGCAATAAAAGCAATTAAGTCATAAATTTTTTATTTTAAAGACTGTTAGCGCATACCTAATAGTCTTTTGCCATGGTGATGGATCAATCTTAACTCGCATAGAGTTAAGCATATAACCATTCAATCTAATTTGAAACCTTAAATGTCAAAATATATCGTCGGCATTGGAGCGTCAGCAGGCGGGCTCGAGGCCCTTTTTGCTTTATTGCCTCATCTCCACCCCAATGGATATATGACTTATGTCATTGCGCAACATATGGCGCACGATGGGCATAGCGATTTGATGCAAAAGCTACTTAATCGTTATGCCAATATGGATGTTCAGTTGGTTGTTGACGCCCAGATGCTATTACCCAATTACATCTATCTTATTCCAGCAGGTAGTGATGGCATTGTTATCGATGGAAAAATTCATCTTCAAGAACCTAGCCCCGGGCATGTTTCTACCCCGTCGGTCAATGTCCTATTTCAGTCGATAGCGCAATCTTATCAAGAGTATGGAATCGGGGTGGTGCTTTCTGGTACTGGCTCTGATGGAACACTTGGTTGCCGCGCGATAAAGCAATCAAAAGGTTTGGTTCTTGCTCAAGACTTAAGCTCTGCCGGATTTAATGGAATGCCTAGCTCCGCTATTGAGGCTGGCTTGGTCGATCACATATCTGACCCAAAAGGTATTGCTGAGGTGCTTGCAAATAAATTTTCTGCGCCTATTACAAATCCTATTCTAAGTTTTTCAAAAACCGAAAATCAAACCAATGACGACGACAATCTTTTACCAATTTTAAATTTGGTTTTACAAAAAACAGGCATTAATTTTATTGGGTATAAAACTGAGACACTGCGTCGGAGGTTAGTGACTCGAATTGCTGATCTTAAACTCTCTTCATTACCTGCTTATTATGACTATCTAAGACGATATGAAGATGAGATTTTTCATCTTCAACAATTATTCTTGGTGTCATTTTCATCATTTTTTCGGGATGCGGAATCTTTTGAGGTTTTGGGGCAATATCTTTTTGAAATTATGGATAAAAAGAATGAAGGTGAATCTATTAATATTTGGGTTCCGGGCTGCGCATCGGGTGAGGAAGTTTATACCTTAGCCATTACTCTTGCTGAAATCCAAATTAAACTTGAGAAAAAGCTTTCTATTAGCGTCAGAGGAACCGACCTTAATCCAATTGCATTAGCACAAGCTAACTCTGGCATTTACCCTTTAAAAGCTTTTAAAGAAATGAAACCTCAACTCTTTGAAAGGTATTTTGAGAGGACAGCGGATTCTTATGTGGTAGGTGAAGTTATTAAATCGATCTGCCAGTTTGAAAAAAACAACGTCTTAGGTCAGCATGAAATTGGTCCGATCAATTTAGTCAGTTGTCGTAATTTGCTGATATATTTAAAGGGACCTCTCCAGGACCAACTTATTACTAAATTTCATCAGGCTCTAGTTCCTGGCGGGCTCTTGTTTCTAGGGCAGTCAGAAACTTTAAGTCCGACAAGTAATGCGATATTTAAACAAGTGGATTTGACACATCGTTTATATGTGCGAAGATAAGTCTTAATAAGACAATTTTTTTGATAATAGATCAATGTTTTTTGGGGTGCTTGAATGAATAAAATACTCATGATTCTTGAAAGACTTAAGTTGAATACCAAGCTCAATTTAGGTTTTGGTATGGTGATCCTGTTCCTTTTTCTTTCAGGCATGCAGGGTATTTATTCACAATTTAGACTAAATGAGTCTACAAAAAAAAATGGCGAACAACTGCTTGCCATATCTAATATTAAAGAAGCAAATATCAATCTCATTTATATTGCTAGAGCCATTAGGCAGATGGCATTGGTGCAAAATCAAAAAGATCGAGACAATTTAAAACAAAGCATTTTCAAGAACAGAGAAATTATTCGGCAGCATGTTGATTTGTCAAAAAAATACGTCCTAGATGATCGAGGATTAAAAGAATTTTCTGGGTTTGAAGTTCACTTTTCACAATATAATCAAGATATTGATCATGTCATAAGCTTAATTAATTCTGGTAAGTCAAGTAATGCGGATGTCATTAACTTTTTAACGGATCCTAGTTTTATAGAGAACTTTAAAGCGGCAGATAATGCATTAAGTAGTATTGCAAAGCAAAATGAAATTGCAGCAAACAATACATCTAGAGATGCGCTGGCCCTCTATCACAACAGCATTGCAATCACCATCGCTTTTATTGGCGCCGGCGTGCTGATCAGTTTAGTTTTTGGTTTAATCATTGGATTCTCAATCAGAAAACCTGCGGGGCGCTTGCAAGTTGCTGTGAAGGCTATTGCGGACGGAAAACTTGATATTCAAGTACCCCATACAGACTATCCTAATGAAATTGGGGAGTTGGCAGTTTCAGTTGGCGTTCTTCAAGTGAGTGCTCAAAAAATAGAAGAGCAAAGTTGGGTGAAGTCTAATTTAGGGGATGTGACGAATGCCATCCAACATGCGGATACCCTAGCTGATTTATCAAATACACTATTTTCTAAAATTGCTCCATTAGTTAATCTTGGAAGCGGCGTTTTCTATATTCTTGAAGAAGACAAGCTTCGATTGCTTGGCAGTTACGCTGCGCAAGATTTGAAAGAATACTTTTCGATAGGCGAAGGCTTAGTGGGGCAAAGTGCCTTTGAAAAAGCTCCCATCTATATTTCCAATCCACCCTATGAATACAGCCAAATTTCATCTGGGCTTGGCCACGGATCTCCAAGATATATCTCTGTGATTCCAGTAATTTTAGATGGTCGTGTTTTAGGGGTGGTTGAACTAGCCTCTTTTGATGAATTTAATTCAAGGGCGAAGACGTTGCTGGACGATTTATTGCCGCTGCTCGCGATTAGCATGGAGATGTTAGAGCGAAAAATTAAAACGCAAACCCTGTTGGAAGAAGCCCAAAAACAAGCTGAGCGTATGGAAATTCAGACAGCGCGAATGGAAGAGCAGGCAGTTGAACTTGAGGCTCAACAAGTTGAGATGAAAACCACTGAGGCTTGGTACCGTGGGATTGTTGAGTCAGCGCCGGATGGGATGATGGTGTTGGATGATGCAGGCCTAATTATTTTGAGCAATACTAAGTTAGAAGAAGTCTTCGGCTATGAGAAAGGCGGGCTTGCAGGAAAGCACGCAGACGATTTGTTGTCTAACGAACTCAAGTCTTTAGGTTATAGCTTAATGAAGTCAGAAGTGCTGGTTGATGCCAAAGGATTGAGAAAAGATTTAACGGAGTTTCCAATTGATACCTCATTGTCTATGCTTCCTAGCTTAAGTGGTCGAGGCTCTTGTGTCTGCGTTTCAATTCGCGATATTACTGAGCGTAAATTAATTGAGGATCGCATTAGAGATAGCGAAAAAAGCTTTAGATTCATTTTGGAGTCAAGTCCAGCAGCAATTCGTATTAAACATCCTCATGAGAATAGCTGTTTATTTGCAAATCAGTCTTATGCGGATATGTTTGGCTTTTCGTTGGACGATATTAGCGCGATTGATCCTTCTAAAATTTATCAAAACAGTGAAGACTTTAAAGCGATTGGACAAAAGCTTGCCCAAGGGGAAAGTATCCTTAACTTTTCTGTGGGGATGAAGAAGATTGACGGTGAGAATGTGCAAGTGATTGCTTCCCACTTCCCTGTCCAATTTAATGGACAAGATGGTTATCTAGGCTGGTTCTTTGATGTGACTGAGATGCAACACGCGATGGATAAGGCAGAGGATGCTACTCGCATGAAGTCAGACTTTTTGTCGAATATGAGCCATGAAATTCGGACCCCGATGAATGCCATTATTGGCATGTCACACTTAGTTTTGAAAACAGATCTGACTTTGCGACAAAAGGATTACATTAAAAAGATCAGCGGTTCAGGCCAGCATCTTCTAGGGATCATTAACGATATCTTAGATTTCTCGAAGATCGAAGCCGGTAAGCTAACGATCGAGCATACTGACTTTGAAGTCTCTAAAGTGTTTGATACGGTGGCTAACTTGGTCGCAGAAAAAGCCGTGCATAAGGGTTTGGAAATGGTGTTTGATATTGATGCCGCCATCCCGTCGGTATTAAATGGCGACTCCTTGAGGTTGGGGCAGATTTTAATTAATTACGCGAACAATGCGGTCAAATTTACTGAGCATGGTGAGATCGTCATCACGGCGAAAGTGTTGGAAGAAACCGAGCAGGATTACTTTGTACATTTTGGCGTAAGAGATACAGGGATCGGGTTAACTGAAGAACAAAAAGGGCGCTTATTCCAATCCTTCCAACAGGCAGATACATCCACCAGTCGTAAATACGGTGGCACTGGCCTAGGTTTGGCAATTGCTAAGCAACTCGCTAATCTTATGAATGGCGAAGTGGGCGTTGATAGCGAGCCGGGCAAAGGGAGTACCTTCTGGTTCACTGCGCATCTAGGTAAAGCTAAGGGGGCAGTTAGAAAGCTACTACCAAGTGATGAACTGCGTGGCAAAAAAGTCTTGGTAGTAGACGATAATGAAATCGCCCGGAACGTGCTCGATGACTTATTGCGGAGTATGACCTTTGAGGTAGAGCAAGTTTCCGGCGGCGCAGAGGCTGTTGAAGAAGTCAAAAAAGCTGCGGCCAGTGAAGCGCCGTTTGAAATCGTGTTCTTAGATTATCAAATGCCTGGCATGAATGGATTTGAAGCAGCCAGAGCTATTAACGAATTAAATCTTAGCAATAAGCCTCATATGGTCATGGTGACTTCGTATGGCCGTGAGGATGTGATTCGCGAAGCTGAAACTTCAGGCCTAGATGAAATTCTGATTAAGCCAGTTAATGCCTCTATCTTATTTGATTCTATCCTAAGGATTTTAGGGGAAACGCATGATGTTGGTGGACATCATCAGGAGGAGCCTGAGTTAGCACAGAAACTTGCGGCGATCGTTGGGGCTAAAATTTTGGTCGTCGAAGATAACGAGCTAAATCAAGAAGTCGCTCTAGGCTTGTTAGAGAGTGAGGGCTTTGTGGTTGAGATTGCAAATAATGGTCAGGAAGCCGTTGAGATGGTGAGTCAACATGCATATGACATTGTCTTGATGGATATGCAAATGCCGGTAATGGATGGCCTAACGGCAACTAAAGAGATTAGAAAACTCGACCAATTTAAAGACTTGGCTATTTTAGCAATGACGGCCAACGCCATGGATCAGGATAAGGAAAAATGTGCTGAGGCTGGCATGAATGATCACGTCGCTAAGCCAATTGATCCGGACGAATTGTTCAATGCATTGCTGAAATGGATTAAGCCAAAATCCTCAGCACCAGTTAAAGAAATGAAGGTAAAACAAGTCGCAGAGGCCGTGAATGATGCCTCTGATTTGGAAGCGATTCCAGGATTGGATACCAAGCTTGGTTTAAAGCGAGTAATGGGAAAAATGCCACTTTATCTTACCATGTTGAAAAAGTATGTTGAGACTGGGCACGCGGCAGTATCAGATCTTCGAAATGCCTTGACAGCGAATGATCAAGAAGTTGCAGAGAGGGTGGCCCATACTTGCAAGGGAGTGAACGGTAATATTGGCGCTAGTGGCTTGCAGGCAATGGCAGGGGTTATCGAGAAGGGGGTTAAGGACGGAGGTGACCATGGCCAACTCATGCGTGAGTTCGAGGCCTTTGCTAAGGGGCAAAATGCCATGGTCGATGCCATCGCTGGCGTTTTGTCTCTGAATCCTGTGGCGCCTAAAACTTCAGGGGATGCGGGAATTAAAAAACTGATGGACCAGAAAGTGCTGGATCAATTTATCGCGCTCCTTAAAGATGATGATACCGGTGCAACGCTCTATTTAGAGCAGCATGAAAACGATTTTAAAGCCCATTTTTCCGAAGTAATTGTTAACAATATCACCGAGGCGTTGCTTGAGTTCGATTTTGAAAAAGCATTAACCTTGGCGACAAGTTAGGGTAAAGCCATGTTGGAATCTAAACCATCTATTTTAGTTGTAGACGATACGCCTGCCAATTTAACGCTGATGACAGGTTTGCTCCAAGATGATTATCAAGTGCGGGCAGCGACTTCAGGGGAAAAGGCCCTAAAGATTGCCTTTTCGGACAATCCTCCTGATTTGATCTTGCTCGACATTATGATGCCTGAGATGGATGGGCATGAGGTCTGCCGAAGACTGAAAGCGGATGAAAAAACGCGTGAGATTCCGATTATTTTTTTAACCGCGATGTCCGAAGCTGAGGATGAAGAAAAGGGCCTGAAGCTTGGTGCGGTTGACTACATTACCAAGCCAGTGAGTCCGCCAATTGCGCTCGCTAGAATTTATACGCATATCACGATGCACAGGCAAAAGAAGGCCTTGGTGCTCAGTCAACAAATGTTAGCCGCCGAAATCAATGAGGCCGCTGATTATATTCTAAGCGCGCTTCCTGCTGAATTGAATGGTGACATTGTGACCAGGTGGAAACACATCCCCTCAACCTCCTTAGGAGGTGATGCATTTGGATATCATTGGGTAGATCAGAATCATCTTGCGATCTACCTATTAGATGTTTGCGGTCATGGTGTGGGTTCTGCATTGATGTCTGTTTCTGCCATTAACGCCCTACGTTCCCAATCGCTCACTGCTGCGGACTTCAAAAAGCCAGCATCAGTCTTGGCCGCTATTAATAATGCTTTCTTAATGGAAGACCATAACAATAAATTCTTTACTATGTGGTATGGGGTTTACGATAAAGCTAATCATGCCCTGAGCTTTGCTAGCGCGGCACATCCGCCGGCTTTTCTTAGAACTGGCGACAGTGAAGGTCAAACAGAACTGTTGGAGTTAACCACAGGAAATATGGCGATCGGCTTTATGGAAGGCTCAGTTTTTAAAGAAGCAACAGTCCAACTCAAAAAATTCAATCAATTGACCGTATATAGTGATGGCGTATATGAGATAGAAAAGACCGACGGGGAAATGGTGACGCTTGTTGAATATACAAACATCATGAAAAATCTATCGGATGTTAAATCCACCCATGTTGAAGAAATCCTTAACACCATGAAAGCGTTGCAGGCGGTGCAAGGACCATTTGAAGATGACTTCTCCTTGCTTCAGATGAATATTCACCATGCAAGCTGATGAGATAGAGCTAGCAAGTTATGTAAGGTGCGTCCCTGATTTTCCAAAAACTGGAATTCAATTTCAAGATATTTCCCCCTTGCTTGCTAGCCCATTAGCGTTTAGAACTTCAATTGAAAAAATGTCGATAATCGCTCGAGATTTGTCATTTAGTCATATTGTAGGGATTGATTCTCGAGGGTTTATTTTTGGAGCAGCGCTGGCAATTCATATGAATAAACCATTCGTGATGATGAGGAAGCCCAATAAATTGCCACTCGCATCGCACTCGCAGATTTATGATTTAGAGTATGGGCAGGATGCCTTAGAGATACAAGAAACTGTGGTTCCAAAGACCGCAGAAGTGCTTTTGCTTGATGATGTTATTGCCACCGGAGGAACCTTAGTTGCTGCGGCTAAACTTATCCGGCAACTAGATGCAAATGTGGTTGGGGCGATGACATTGTTAGAAATTAAAGCGTTAAAAGGCTCAAATCAATTACAATCAAACGATATAAAATATTTTTCAGTTTTATCAGTCTAAACTTTTTGTAACTTTCTTAAACTCAATGAGGAATAACCATGAAAAAGTCACATGCACTAGCTATATCAACTTTACTCGCACTTTCAATGACTGCTTTCGCACACGAGGTTGAACTGGATAAAGGGGATCGTTGTATTTCACACTCCAAAGTCAGTTTTGAAGAGGCAGACAAAGACAAAGATGGAACGCTTGATCGAGAAGAGGCGAAATTGGTTTGTAAAGAAAAGTTTGAAGTGATGGATGTAGATAAGGATGGAACAATAACAAAGGAAGAGTTAAATGCTTGTGGCCAATCTAAACATAAGTCTCACTCAAAAAAACAAAAGAAAAATGCTCAGTAATTTTCTTTAATTTATTTGTCTAAAAGCCCACCTTGAAGGTGGGCTTTTTTATGCCATCGCATCAAGCACTGGATGAAGTGATGTTAAATGAGACCAGATGCGATATTAATCATTAGTGCAACAAGGCTGGTATTGAAAAAGAAGGCTAGTACGCAGTGAATGAGTCCAATTTTACGCATAGATTGATTCGTGAAGCTTACATCTGCTGTTTGACCTGAAGTGCCAATGACGCATGCAAAATATAAAAAATCAATGTAATCAGGAAGTGGTTGGTTGGGAAATGATAACCCGCCGTCTTGATGTTGATCAATTGATGTATAGAAGCTGTGGGCATAATGAAGTGCAAACATCATTTGTGTGAAGGCCCATGACGAGAGAATCGTGATGATTGCCAATGCGACATGTGCGCTTCGAGTAAACCCTGAAAGCTCTTTGACTACACCCAATTCCATAACGATTGCCCCTAAGGATACGATCGCGGCAATGATGACCAGGAGGAGAAGAACATATTTACCCTCATTTTGTTTTTTGGCTCTTAATCGCATCTTTTCATGGGTCGTGTGCATGATCATGAATGCAGCCAGCAATAGATATAGGAGTGCAGTGACATCCCAGCTAATGATTAAACGCGTGATGGTAAGAAGTGCTAAAGCTGAAGGCAGAAATACAAATGTTATGAAGCCTGCTAGGAAAGCGCAGAACAATCTAGGATGGCTAGTGAAAAATTTTATCATGATTTAAATATAGCAACTTAACTGATGGTTGTGGAAAGATTTAATTCTAAAAATGCACTCCTATGGAGACTCTGGCCATGTTTTCTTGTGTGAAGTTAACTTTTGGGTCGTAGGCGAGCCTCAAAAAGTATCGATTTTTATCATAACTTAATGCGCAGCCTAGGCCATTAATTGATTGCCCTTGATTATCTGGGGATCCGGATTTCTGAAAAAGATCAAATGTAAATTTTTGATCTTCGGCTAGGTGATTGCTTAACATTAAATGTGTGATTCTTTGGCCATCCACGACTCTATTGTCTTCTGTTCCATAAACAGAAATATTGAAATTTTGATTGACGTGCCAACCGGCGCCTAGCGTAATTGAATCGTTCGGATCGAAGTTAATATTGTCGTATGGTTTTAAGTTGGTTCGGCCATATCCGAGGATTGCGTAAAAGGGATTTCCAATTTCAGCAGTGAGTGACCCTCCTATGAAGCCATGTGTGGCAAGCTGTAATGATGAGGTTGTTTTGACGTAAGTGAACTGATCCGTCCGTTCGTAACCTGTTCTTACTTGGTTAAAGTTTGAAGGGGTTTCTTGATAGGCAGCTAACCAAACTGTTTGATTGTCTTTATTTAATCGCAGATTAATATCATTTGCGTCAGATTCTTTTGTATGGAAATGTGAGTAAGTTATTTTGTAGTTAATCAATTGATCTGATGTTGGCCCTTCAGCAAAAGCAATATTGCTGATCATGACAAGTGCTAGGATGCGTGTGCATAATTTCATGTATTTATTTTATCTGCTATTTCAGTAATCAAGGAGATATCTAGTAAGTCTTCCTACTAGATGGCCTTTCATTAAGTAAACTTATCGTACTAATAAAAACAATTGATTTTACTTCTTTACTTGGGGCTTCTAAAATGCCTTCACTCGAAAATAATTTTGAGTAAAGAATTCGAGTTAGATTTTTTATTTTGAGCATTTAACTGTTTTTTGATTAATTTTAACCAACGATAGGAGCTATATTATGTCATTAGTGAATACCACGATTAAGCCTTTCAAAGCTCAAGCTTTCCATAACGGTAAGTTTGTTGAAATTACAGAAGCTAACCTAAAAGGTAAATGGTCAGCATTTGTGTTTTATCCAGCTGACTTTACTTTTGTTTGTCCAACGGAACTTGGCGACCTTGCTGATTTATACCCAGAGTTCCAAAAAATTGGTCTAGAGATTTATGCAGTTTCAACCGATACACACTTCACTCATAAAGCATGGTTTGACGCTTCTGACACCATCAAGAAAATCAAATATCCAATGCTTGGCGACCCAACAGGCAACATCACTCGCAACTTTGATGTGATGATCGAAGAAGAGGGCTTGGCATTGCGCGGTACTTTTATTGTTAATCCAGAGGGCATTATTAAAGCGGCTGAGATCAACGATTTAGGGATTGGTCGCTCTGCTGCAGATCTACTCCGTAAAGCACAGGCTGCTCAATATGTGGCTTCACATCCAAATGAAGCCTGCCCAGCATCATGGACGCCAGGTGATGCAACATTGACACCTTCATTGGACCTTGTAGGTAAGATTTAATTAGTCTCTCAAATAAGTAACGTTGTCATTTTAGGTGCGGCATTTGTCGCACCTAAAAGTAGTTTATATAGGTAAAGAAAACATTATGGCATTAGACAGCAATATCAAAACTCAACTCTCAGCTTATATGGATAAGCTTGTGTATCCTATTGCGATTGTCGCATCTGTGGATGGCAGCTCTAAATCCAACGAGATGATGGATTTGCTGACTGAATTAACTGCCATGTCAGATAAGATTTATTTGACTGAAGAACAAAATCAACGCACGCCATCATTTGCGATTAAACGCTTTGAAGCGGACGCTGCGTCCGTTGGAATTCGCTTCGCAGGCATTCCAATGGGCCATGAATTTACATCATTGGTATTGGCTCTCCTGCAAGTGGGTGGTCATCCATTGAAGTTAGAAGCAGAAAAAATTGCTCAAATTGCGGCGATTGAAGGCAGTTTTCATTTCGAGATTTATATTTCGTTAAGTTGCCACAATTGCCCAGATGTCGTTCAGGCATTGAATTTAATGGCAGTCATTAATCCCAATATTACTAACGTAATGATCGATGGTGGGGTATTCCAAGAAGAAGTGACTGATCGCAAAATAATGTCTGTGCCAACAGTATTCGTAAATGGCGAAGAGTTTGGCGTTGGTCGTATGGAGCTAGATGAAATATTAGCGAAAGTCGATAAGGGCGCTGTGGCAAGGGAAGCCAAAAAAATAGAGGCTAAAGCGGCTTTTGATGTACTCATTATTGGCGGAGGGCCAGCGGGTTCTTCTGCAGCAATTTATTCAGCACGAAAAGGCATACGCACTGGCATCGTTGCTGAGCGGTTTGGCGGTCAAGTGATGGATACCATGGCGATTGAGAACTTCATTTCTGTCAAAGAAACAGAAGGACCTAAGCTTGTGATGGCATTAGAGGAGCATGTAAAGTCCTACGATGTGGATATCATGAATTTGCAACGCGCAAAGTCCATCAGGCAGGGCGATATGCTCGAAGTTGTGTTAGAGAGTGGTGCCATATTAAAAAGTAAGGCAGTCATTATCGCGACTGGTGCAAGGTGGCGTGAGCTTGGTGTGCCAGGGGAAGCCCAATATCGCGGTAAAGGCGTGGCTTATTGCCCACATTGTGATGGTCCCTTATTTAAGGGTAAGCCCGTCGCAGTAGTTGGTGGAGGTAATTCTGGGGTTGAAGCAGCGATCGATTTAGCAGGAATTGTCGCACATGTAACCTTGATTCAATTTGATCCCCAATTAAAAGCGGACGCCGTGTTGCAAGCAAAGCTAAAGACCTTGTCAAACGTGACTGTAGTCTTGAATGCCCAAACCAATGAAATTACCGGTGACGGTAGCAAGATGAATGGCCTTGATTACAAAGACCGTATGACGGGCGACATGCATCACATAGATTTGGATGCAGTATTTGTTCAGATTGGCTTATTGCCAAATACCGATTTTATTAAGGGTGGTGAGATTGCTTTAAGTAAATTTGGTGAGATTGAGGTGAACGCCCATGGTGCAACCTCGATGCCTGGTGTTTTTGCAGCCGGCGATGTGACCACAGTTCCCTATAAGCAGATCATTATAGCGATGGGAGAAGGTGCTAAGGCTTCGCTAGGGGCATTTGATTACTTGATTCGCCAATAAGCATCTCGGAGTGGCGATGCTTGTTTTAAAGTCGATCCTTTGAAATTCAAGCGACAGGCTAGCAACTTCGGAAAACGCCGCTCAGCAAGACTTACTTAAGCCGCAAGTTATTTAAGAGCTAATAGATTACATATTCCTTTATAATAAATTTTCAAAGACAAACTGGTGAAATAAAATGGGTAAAGTATCCATAATTCTAGCAATTTTTCTGATCTTAGTTGGTCATGCTTTTACAAGTTTGGCAAATGAACAAGCTACTGGAGAAAGTGACAGTTACCTTTGGTTACCTGGGAAATTAATTCCCAACGAATTTGCATTGTCAGATGGAACTTGGCCTAAATCTTCTATTCGTGAGTGCATCAAAAAATGTTCAGAAAATAAATCTTGTTCAGGCTTCAGCATAGAGAAGGTTTATGGAGATGCTTGGCATTCTGGTTGCAAGGGTCATGTATGCGAACAGAAAACTGAATGTCATGCTAAGGGATCTCGCAGTGCAAATGAACTTTGGTTGCCCAGTGATAAGCAAATCCGAGTTCCTAAGGTAGATCCCAACAGCAATGCTTGGATCGAGGGCTGGGGAACTATATTAAAGAGTAAGCCTTAAAACCATTTTGTTTAAGCTGGAGAGGTCTCCGTGGTAATTAACGAATATTTACATTCCTTGGAACATTGATTGCTAGTGTGGGCTTGATCCCACTTCAACTGGAATCACAATAAAAAAGGGAGCTCAAAGCTCCCTTTTTTATTGGTTATTTAAATTATTTAACGCGATTTTTGTATTCTAAAGTACGTGTATCAATTTCAATTTTGTCGCCAGTTGCACAGAATAGTGGGACAGGTAATTCAAAGCCAGTTGAAATACGGGCTGGTTTCATAACTTTGCCTGATGTATCACCTTTTACTGCGGGCTCTGTGTATGTAATTTCACGAACAACAGAGTTAGGTAAGTCAACTGAGATCGCTTTACCGTTGTAGAAGACCACTTCACATTGCATGCCATCTTCTAAGAAGTTGAGTGCGTCTGTCATATTTTCAGCTTCAATTTCGAACTGGTTGTATTCTTCATCCATGAAGACATACATCGGGTCACCAAAGTATGAGTAGGTCACATCTTTTTTCTCAAGCACAACAAGTTCAAACTTATCATCGGCTTTGTAAACTGTTTCGCTAGGCGCGTCAGTTAATAAGTTCTTGAATTTCATCTTAACCACGGCTGAGTTACGACCTGATTTGTTATATTCGGCCTTTTGTACAACCAATGGATCGTTACCGATCATGATTACGTTGCCGACGCGGAGTTCCATAGCTGTTTTCATGTGATGTCCTGCAAAAAATTAAAGTTTAAAAATGCGCGCATTATACCTGATTTCTGATGCAAACCACCAGCTTAGAAGCCAAATCGGTTTGTTTCTCAAATTTCTGAGTTTCTATGATGGCCATCTTTTTAAGTGTTGGCAACTTTTCTAAGAGCGCATTCCACAAGTCAGATGTGATTGCGTTATCTATCCAGGCCTCATGGAACTGACTCAAGGTCGATGCTGAATTGCTAAGAGAATTAGCGTTGTACACTGCTAAAAATGCGGCCAGTTTTTTAAGATGTAGTTTTTCGTCTTGCAGATAGGTTTGCCAAATAAATGGATTAGCTGCCCACAATGCTCGTATCCAACTATCTTCTCCACGCACAAAGTTTAAGTCGCATGCCCAAAGGAGTCGGTCGTAGTCATCTTGGCTTAGAAAAGGCAAAACTGTGATCTGTAATTGATCTTGAACAACGGTTTCACCAATAGTAAGCGTTGGTTTAGAAATGAAGTTGGCTATACTCGGAAGTATGCTGGTGGCCGGAACAAAACAATGCACGGCGTGAGAACTTTGCGCCATAGAGGCTAATAAGCTATTAATTGGGGCATGAGGATAGCTAAACAAAGAAACTTTAATGGCCTTGTCCAGCACCGTCACGTTAAATTTTCGCCAAAATTCCTCTTGTAACGCGTCATTTTTCTTAAAGTAATCTCGTCGAGCACTTAAGTCTTGTTCGCGAATCAGTCCCCCAGTGTTTTCATTAAAACCTGGAAAAAAAAAGACTTTCTTAAGTCCGTGAATGGGGTGAATTGAGACTTGCTTGTGGAAGTCGTTCACCCATGATTCTGCTGACAAATACTCTAGGTTGAGCCATAAGGGGGGGCTTAAAGCCATTTTTGAAATATAGGGTTCTGGTAATTCGCATGCAAATCCTTCAATGACGATATCGGCAACCTCAATATTCGCAAAATTAACTGTATTACTCCACTGGCGAATTTCAATTTTTTCTATGATTTGATCAGCAAGGGTTGGATTTAATTTGTTAATTATTCTTGCCGCGACGATTAAGTCATCTACCCATATTCTGACTGTAAACTGATATTCATGACAAAGTTGTTTTGAGAGGCGCCAAACAATACCAATGTCCCCATAGTTATCAACAATCCGACAGAAAATGTCGAGGCGATTTTTAATCATTCTAAAGTTGGCTCGACGTAGGTCACTTCTTGAATTTCATATTCGTCTTCCCCGGAAGGAGTTTGAACGCGAACGATGTCGCCTGATCGCTTGCCGAGCATTGCTTTCGCGAGAGGGGAAACCCAACTAATCCAACCTTTGGTTGGTTCTAGTTCATCTTGACCCACGATTCGATAAGTGTGCTCAGTTTCTTTATCGAGCGCATACAACGTGACCCAGGCGCCGAAGAAAACTTTTTCTAATCCTTGTTGTGTTGCCGGATCTACAATCACCGCGGCATCCATACGTTGCATCAGAAAACGTAAGCGGGAATCAATTTGCCTGAGTCTACGTTTTCCATAGATATAATCACCATTTTCTGAGCGATCACCATTTCCAGCTGCCCATGAAACCACGCGGACAACTTCTGGTCTTTCAACCTTGAGCAGTTGCGTAAATTCAGCCTCTAATGCGGCATGTCCTTGCGGCGTAATATAGTTCTTTTTGTCTGCCATACCGTCCGATTTTTATTCTTTGTTTTAAGTGTTTTTAGTGATGAGCCAAGTTAAAATCACCACATGACTCACAGTTTAAATTCTAGCCTGATTTTATGCGCAACGCCTCGTTTAGCAGCCAACTTGCGGCGTTTATATCAGCGTGAGCAAGTTCAGCAGGGACGTTCGCAGTGGCAACCGCTTAACGCGCTACCCTTGGTCGTTTGGCTCAATCAATTGATCGATGATGCAGTCATGTCAGGAGAAATAGAAGTCGCCCATATGCCAGCGGGTGAGCTTAACACGGTGCAGGAAAGTTTGCTCTGGGAACGGGCAATTAAAGACAGTCTAAAAGCGAATGATGCTAAAGAATTCTTCGATATCTCAAGCCTAGCAGTTGCTGCGATGGAAGCCAATCGTCTAGTGACTGAATGGAATCTTCATTTAAACAGTGACGAAGCAACGGCAGAAACAAAAGCCTTTTTAGTTTGGCGTCAGCGCTTTCAGGTCCTATGTAAAAAAACCGGACATTTGGAGGCGGTTCGCTATTCAAATTGGCGGATCGAAGTCCTTAAACAAGGGGCTGGAAAATTATCTGGTCATATCGAATTTGCAGGATTCGATCGTACTCATCCACAATTAAAAAAACTCCAAGAAGCATTAATAGCACGTGGCGTCTGCGTGACAAATAAATTACTGACGTTTGATGAGCCTCAGTCATCTGAACATGTTGTTTTGAGTGATCGGGAGGCAGAGTGCCGTGCGGCTGTCTTATGGGCTAAAACACAATTACAAGAAAACAAGTCTGCGCACATTGCGATTGTAGTGCCTGAGCTTGCTGCGTTAAGAGCCAAATTGTCCGGATTGCTAGATGATGTCTTACATCCTGAAACGGCAAGGCCTGCTTTCATTGAAAGTGCCCGGTGCTTCGATTTTTCATTGGGCGTGCCTCTTAATACGCAGCCGGTCATTGCAACTGCCTTAAATTTACTTCAACTGGCTTGGCAACATGGCAATCTCTCACAGCAGCAGGTGGCCAACCTTTTACATAGTCCTTATTGGTCAGATGACTTGACCGAAGCGAACTCAAAAGCATTGTTTGATGCACGCATGCGTCGTGACTTACCCATGAGTTTTAAAGTGAATCGTTTAAGGCATTACATCCATAAAGTGACGGCGGATGATGAAGGAATTGCTATACCAATCACGATGAAGGCTTTAGATGCTTTGTTTGACTATGCACAAGCGCAAAATGTGAAGCAGCCACCCTCAACTTGGGCTTTAATTTTTACTGCTGCACTGAAGCATGCGCAGTGGCCAGGAAAAAGAAGTTTATCTACTGTTGAATCTCAAGCCGTGAAATTATTTGAGCGCGTGATTGGAGAGCTTGGCGGTTTAGATGCGCTACTAGCTAACCTATCAGTTTCGCAGGCGATGCTGCAATTAACGAAGCTTTCTAAGGCTAAACTATCCCAGATCGAATCTAAACAGATACCACGGTTACAAATTCTGGGCTTACTGGAGTCGGTTGCGGCCCCTTTAGATGCCATGTGGGTGATGGGAATGAATGATCATGTATGGCCGCCTGTGGCTCGCCCTAATGCGCTTATACCCGCAAATCTTCAGCGTCTAGCTCAAACCCCCAATTCAAGTAGTGAAGAGCAAGATGCTTTTGCTAATGCTATTCATGCACGGTTAATTAAGAGTGCGCGTCATATTATTTTCTCAAGTGCTTATCAAGAGGGCGATCGTGAATTACGCCCAAGTCCATTAATGCATGAGATTCCTTTATCGACAACCCAATGGCCACTTGCTAAAACATTAGCTGAAGAGCTTGTTCAAGGCGCTCCTTCTGATGTTATAGATAAACCATGGCAATGGTTAGATGACCATCAAGCCCCAATAGTTGAGGAGGGGGGGCATGTATCAGGTGGGACTGGCCTCATTAAAGCCCAGGCAATTTGTCCAGCGTGGGCTTTTTACCAATATCGCTTACATGCAAAGGCCTTAAAAGCGCCGATGGATGGCTTGGATGCAATGGAGAGAGGGAACCTAGTGCACGAGGTTCTAGAAGCTTTTTGGGAGGGGCGTGATTCTAATTACTTGGCCAATTTAAGCGATGCGGATATTTCTTTTGTACTTGAAAAAATAGCTCAGGATGTGCTCACTTTGTTTAATCAAATACATGACCAAGCTTTTTCAGATCTTTTCCTTCATCTCGAAAAAGAACGCTTGATAAAACTTGTGAAAGCTTGGTTATTGGACGTTGAAAAGCGACGCCCAATGGGCTTTAAGGTCCAGGCGGTCGAACGCAAGCAGACAATTCCAATTGAGAATATTCTCATTACATTAGCGGTAGATCGTATCGACCGTCTTGAGGACGACCGCTTATTGGTCATGGATTATAAAACCGGAAGTAATATTAATTTTAAGAACTGGGCAGAGCCCAATATTACCGAGCCTCAATTACCGATTTATGCGGCATTTTTAATGGGGGACGAGGAAATTGCGGCAGTTTGTTTTGCAAAAGTAGTCACTGATAAGCCAGAATTTTCTGGGGTTGTGGCCAATCAAGAGGTAGTTCAAGGCGCGACAGTGTTTGATGAAACTAAGGGGCGGCATCTGTTCGATGTGTCGAGATTTCCCGATTGGCCGTCAATCATTGCACATTGGCGGTCTAGTCTGATTGCCACAGCGCAATCCATTCACATAGGAGAAGCAGCCGTCAGGTTTGAGCACGAAAAACAATTAGCTTATTGCGAGGTATTGCCTTTGCTGCGCTTAGCCGAGCGGCAGTTACAGTTTGAGTATCGATCCCTTCACCCTTTGGTATCAGATGGCGAAGGTGAAGCATGAGTGACCAACGCTTATTAGCTGAAGATGCTGCAAATCGGGAGACTGCTCTTAATTTAGCGTCCTTCATTGTTGAGGCCCCTGCTGGTGCTGGTAAGACGGAGCTTTTAACACAACGTTACCTGAGGTTGTTAGACACCGTAGAATCGCCTGAAGAAATTATTGCCATTACTTTTACCAATAAAGCGGCTTCTGAAATGAAGAAACGCATTATGGATAGCTTAATGATGGCAGCTTCTGGAGAAATCCAACAAGAACCTCACAAAATAAAGACCTTTGAGTTAGGAAAGAAAGCACTTGATCGTTCTGAGCGTTTTGGTTGGCAGATCCTCGACACACCCTCTCGTTTGCGGATTTATACGATTGATTCACTAAGCGGAAATTTAGCGCGTCAAATGCCTTTACTTACTCGATTTGGTTCACAACCAGCGGTGCGAGATGATGCAAGCACTTATTACCAAGAAGCGGCTTCTCGAACCCTTGCTAGCTTAGATGATCCGGTGGTTGGGGTAGTCATACAGGATGCACTTCGTTATTTTGATAATAATCATTACAAGTTAAATGCTTTGCTCGCTGAGATGTTGGCTAAGCGGGATCAATGGCAAGACCATGTAGTGAATCAATATGATGCTTCATTAGCTGAAGCGGCTTTATCAAATTTAATTAAACAAGACATTCAAGCAGCATCGCTTGTTCTCAATAGTCATATTCAAGAGCGCTTAATGCCCATTGCTCGCTATGCAGCTTCAAATCTTGCTTGTGAAGAGCCAATTGCTTTGTTACGAGATTGGGATAGCAAGATCCCAAATGATCCGCAAGCCCTTTTCATGTGGCGATCCGTTGCTGATTTGTTGCTCACCGCCGGAAATACCTTCAGAAAAACAGTGAATGTGAATCATGGCTTTCCAGCAACCCCGGAAGGAAGGATTTATAAGGAGCAATTGGCTGCGTCCATTGAAATGCTCAATCAGATACCTGGTGCAGAAGCAGCAGTGGCCAAACTGCGAGTTTTACCCAATCCCCAATATCATGAGGAAAGCTGGCGAATCATTTCTATATTTGCTGCGTTGCTTCAATTAGCTTCAATACAATTGTGGGAAGTTTTTCAGCAACACAAAGAAGTGGATTTTGTTCAAGTTTCACAAAACGCCTTGTTTGCATTAGGTGAGGCAGAGGAAGTTCCAACCGATCTCATCCTTAAGCTGGATTATCGTATCAAGCACCTCTTGGTTGATGAATTTCAAGATACTAGCCCATCACAAATTAAGTTGATTGAGCGCCTCACTGACGGTTGGGTAGAGGGGGATGGTCGCACTTTATTCTTGGTCGGCGACCCTATGCAGTCTATATATCGGTTTCGTAAGGCGAATGTGGGTTTGTTCCTTCGTGTGCTTCAGAAAGGGATCGGGGGGCTTTCACTTAAACCGCTTAAGTTATGGCGTAATAATCGTTCGCATGCGCCAATCATTGACTGGATTAACAATACATTTGCAAAGGTTTTTCCACAGGAGGATAGCGTTTCACGTGGCGCGATTAAGTATCGATCTTTTGTAGCCAAAGATCGAGACCTTTCAGATTCAGGAGTGATCATTCATGCCATGATTGATCAGGCAGTTAAACACGACATTGATGAACAAATGGAAGAGGGCGAGTTTGAAGATGCCGACGTTCATGAAAATCAATCCAACAAGATTATTCAAATTATCAAAGATACATGGTCAGAAGATCCCCAAAGGAAGATTGCTGTATTGGTGCGGGCAAGAAGCCATTTGCATGCATTAGTAGCAGAAATTCGGCGCAATCATCCCGAGATCAGTTTTCAAGCGGTAGAGATAGAAGCGTTAGCAAAGCGTCAAGTTATTCAAGACCTTCTCTCGCTTACCAAAGCGCTTCACCAACGCGCTGACCGGGTTAATTGGCTGGCAGTTTTGCGTGCGCCATGGTGTGGACTAACCTTGGAAGACTTGCATCACTTAGTAGGGAAAGATCAATACCGGACGGTTTTGGACTTGATGAAGGATGATGCGCGCCTTGATCGCTTAAGCCAAGATGGCTATCAGCGATTATTGCATGCTAGAGGCATTATGGAGGAGGCTCTGCAGCACCGAGGTCGAATGCGTATTAGTCGTTGGGTACACGGTGTATGGCTCATGTTAGGGGGTCCTTCTTGTTTATGGGAAGCTGGTGATGTACGGGATGTTCAAGCTTTTTTTGATTTAATTGAAAAAATAGAAATTACCGGTCAATTTTCAACAGAACAGTTGGCATTTGAGGTGGAAAAGCTCTATGCGGCACCAGATGCCAAAGCGCCTGATAAATTGCAATTCATGACAATTCACAAGTCCAAGGGGCTTGAGTTTGATACTGTGATTTTGCCTAGTTTAGATAAAACATCAGGGCGCACTGATCTTCCTCTGCTAATGTGGGAAGAGGTGCCAACAGAGTCTCCAGGCATGGATGTGGCAGATGTTGATCTAATTGTCGCTCCACTCATGCCCAAGGGTAAAGCTAAAGCTGATCAAACGAGCATTTATGACTATTTAAAGACATTAGAAATAGAGCGGGCTGCTTATGAAGATGCTCGAGTGCTCTATGTCGCGGCCACACGTACTAAACGCTGTTTACATTTATTAGCGACGATAAGTCCTAATAAACAAGGAAATCTAACCCCAAAGAAGAACACGTTTTTAGAGATGCTATGGCCGGTAGTTGCCCAAGAGTTTGATTTAGAAAAACTGGCGGAAAAGAAAGTCGATTCCACAAGTATGCTAGAGGGTAGTTCGACGATTAAATTAGCAGATTTTATTCCGCAACTGATCCGTTTAAATACGCCGATGTTGCCAGAGATGCTGAGAATAGACCAAAAAATTGATGACTTAGGGCTCGTTGAAGTGATTGAGGATGATCGCGGTTTGCATTTGGATGCAGATGTTGGCATTTTAGCGCATCGTTATTTAGAACTGATTAGCAATCAAGGTCTTGAAGCTTGGTCAGTGGCTCATATTGATAAGCTAAGAGTTGCCATGCAGAGATGGTTTTTAGCGAAAGGGTATGCGACCCATTTGGCTCATGATGGCGCTAGAACAGTACTTGATCTATTAATAAAAACACTAAAAAGTCCTGATGGGCAATGGGTGTTGCAGCCACACGAAGCGGCGTATAATGAGTTAGCAATTGAATGCGGGGGCTTTAGCGGTGATGTTTTTCAGGTTCAAAAAAGAATTATCGATCGCACTTTTATTGAGCAAGGTGTCCGCTGGATTATCGATTACAAAAGCACGGCGCTTCTAATCGATATTGACGAGGCCGGGCTTCGACAAGCTGCTGAACAATATCGTCAACAGCTTGAACAATATAGAATTTTATTTTCTGATGAAATCTTGCCAATCAAGCTTGCTATTTACTTTTTGAGTGTGGGCAAATTAATCGAGATCTAGTCCTTAAAATGTCTTCTGATGTACCAAATAACGAAGATCAAACCAGCCCCGGCAATGATGTAATGAAATTGGTGGAAATAGACCTTAAGGCTCTCCCAGTGCTCTCCCATCATAAAGCCTGCAAAAGCGAGTAAATAGCACCAGATAAATGAGCCTACAAAAGTGAAGCTAATAAATTTCCCCATCGGCATACGTGCAACCCCTGCTGGGAATGCAATAAAGGTTCTTACCGCAGGTAATAGTCTTCCAATGAAAACAATGATATCCCCATGCTTAGCAAAAGCTTGGTCGGCCCAGTTTAAGTCTTTCGCTGAAATTAAAACCCATTTTCCATATTTCTCAACTAAAGGTCTGCCACCGAGCATGCCTAGGTAATAGGCAGGGATAGAACCAAGAACGCATCCTATTGCGCCCGCCAGTGCGACCAGCCAAAGCAACATATCACCTTTGAATACTAAGAAGCCTGCAAATGGCATGATGATCTCTGATGGTAGAGGGATGCATGCTGACTCAATGGCCATTAATAAAATAATGCCGCTATAGCCCATATTGGAAATGATACCCATGATCCAAGCGGCCAGTAATGCAACAATTTTTTCTATCATTTATTGAAACTCTCTCATGATGTTTTTTGTAAAGTCAGCCCTGTGAATGATCTCATCATAAGCTACGGTAATGCGAAGTTTGTCAGGACCATTCATGCGACAACGTCGATCGCGTTGTAATAGTGCAATTAATTTACTTGGATCTAATTCCGTTTGTTGACTAAATTGCAATTGAATTGCGCTGTCACTGGCGTCAATTTTAATAATCCCAAGTGGTTTAGCCGCCACTCTTAAGCGATGGCATGCCATTAAGGCTTCGCCTTGTTCTGGTAGTAAACCAAAACGATCTATGAGTTCTTCTTGCATAGTGTCCAACTCATCATCGTTTGTGCAATTGGCAAGCCGTTTATAAAGAACTAAACGTTCGTGTACGTCAGGGCAATAATCATTGGTTAATAGCGCAGGGGTATGTAAGTTAATTTCAGTAGTGACGCCTAATGGTGATGAAAGGTCTGGTTCTTTTCCTTCTTTCAAACGTTTCACTGCGTGCGACAGCATTTCAGAATATAAGTGGAATCCAATTTCTTGCATCTCACCACTTTGGGAATCGCCCAGTAATTCGCCCGCCCCTCGAATTTCTAAATCATGCATCGCTAGATGAAAGCCGGCACCCAGATCTTCAAGGAGTTGAATCGCGTCTAATCGTTTTTGCGCTTGGGGGGTAATCGTGCGATTAGGGTCGGTTAATAGATATGCGTATGCTTGATGGTGTGAACGTCCCACACGGCCTCGAAGTTGGTGAAGTTGAGCTAAACCGAACATATCAGCACGATTCATGATGATGGTATTGGCGGTAGGAACATCAATGCCCGTTTCAATGATTGTTGTGCAGAGAAGTAAGTTTGTTCGCTGATGATAAAAGTCACGCATTACTTGCTCTAGCTCACGCTCTCGCAATTGCCCATGGGCAATACTAATGCGTGCCTCTGGTAAGATTCTTTCAAGCTTTTCTCTCATTGAATGAATCGTATCCACTTCGTTATGAAGGAAGTAGACTTGCCCGCCTCGTTTGAACTCACGCATCGCTGCTTCACGAATAATGCCTTCAGAATAATCAGTAGCAAAGGTTTTAATTGCTAAACGCTTTTGCGGTGGGGTTGCGATGACGCTAAATTCGCGCAAACCTTCCATCGCCATGCTTAAAGTGCGAGGAATTGGAGTGGCAGTGAGTGTGAGTACATCAACCTCTGCTCTGAGGGCTTTGAGCTGCTCTTTTTGGCGTACGCCAAAGCGATGCTCTTCATCTAAGATGACTAATCCTAAATTTTTAAATTTCACATCTTTAGAAATTAAACGGTGGGTTCCAATGATGATATCAATGTTGCCATCCGCTAACCCTTTTAGTGCTTCGGCTTGTTCTTTTGCTGTGCGAAAACGTGAAATTTCAGCGACTTTAATTGGCCATTCTGCAAAGCGGTCACTGAAGTTTTGATAATGCTGTTCAGCAAGTAATGTCGTTGGGACTAAAACGGCCACTTGACGTCCTCCCATGACAGCTACAAATGCTGCACGGAGTGCAACCTCAGTTTTACCAAACCCAACATCTCCGCATACCAGCCGGTCCATCGGACGGCCTGATTGCATATCATTGATCACTGCTTCAATTGCAGAAAGCTGGTCTGGAGTTTCTTCAAATGGAAAGCCTTCCGCAAACGTCTCGTAATCATGAAGGCTGAGGGTAAATGCATGACCTCTTCGTGCCGCTCGCTGTGCGTAAAGGTTAAGTAATTCTGCTGCAGTATCGCGAATTTGTTTAAGCGCTTTTTTCTTAGCCTTCTCCCAATTGCCTGAGCCAAGTCTATGAAGTGGGGCAGACTCTGGCGGACCACCAGAATAACGTGAAATCAAAAATAGTTGAGATACTGGGACATAAAGCTTGTCATCGCCTGCGTATTCAAGGAGTAAGAACTCTGTTTCGCCTTCACCAAAATCTAAATTAATTAAACCACGGTAGCGTCCAACACCATGTTGTTCATGAACAACAGGATCATTCTCTCTTAACTCAGAAAGATCTTTCAGCATACCTTCCGTGCTGCGTGTTTTTTCTTTTTCTCGGCGTCGTTGTTGACGCACTGTGGCAGCGTAGAGCTCGGCCTCGGTAATGAGGGCAACATTTTCATGTCGGAACCCACTATGTAAGGTGGTCACACCCAGCATGAGCTTTGCCTGGCCAGTAATAAAGTCTCTCCAATGCTCACAAAGCTCAGGATTGATGTTTTGGTTATTCAATAATTGAGCAATAGTTTCACGTCGGCCAAGGCTTTCAGCTGCAATTAAAATACGACCTTTAAACCCTTTGATGAATGTGGCTAGCTTATGCAGTGGTTGTTCTGCACGGCGTTCTATATCTAACTCTGGTAATCCAGTAATTACGTCGTGCGTGTTGAGGGTTATTCTAGGATAACGGTGGGTTTGGTTGAAGAAGTCATCGGTCTTAATGAGCAAAGTCTCAGGTGTAAGAATAGGGCGCTCGACATCGTGCGCTAGTAAGCGGTAACGCGATTGCGCTTCAAACCAAAAGTTTTGCGCAGCATGATCTAAGTTGCCGTGAAGGCAAAGTACTGTTTGCTCCGGTAAGTAATCGAGCAAAGTAGCCGTTTTTTCAAAAAATAAAGGCAGGTACCATTCTATGCCCCCACTAGCGATACCCTTACTGACATCTTTGTAAATACGACTCCGTGAGGGATCACCCTCAAACACTTCACGAAAATTTTGTCTAAAAAGGGCGATGCCTTTTTCATCCAATGGAAACTCACGTGCGGGTAACAGCCGAATTTCAGGAACAGGGTATAGGCTTCGCTGTGTATCAACATCAAAGGTTCGGATAGTTTCGATTTCATCATCAAACAAATCAAGGCGAAATGGTAGGCTGCTGCCCATTGGGAATAGATCGACTAAGCCTCCTCGTACGCTAAACTCACCAGGACTCATTACCTGACTCACGTGATGGTATCCGGCCTCAGCACATTGTTTCCTTAATGCTTCTAGATCAAGCTTTTGCCCTTTTTTTAACATAAAGCTATTTGCTGCCAAATAAGCCATTGGAGGTAACTGAATCAGAGCAGTGCCAGCCGGAACGATTACAACATCACAATTATTTTGGCTTATTTGGTAGAGGGTGGATAAGCGCTCAGAAATCAGATCGGGATGAGGTGAAAAGTGGTCATATGGGAGAGTTTCCCAATCTGGCAATAGATTAACGATTAAGTTAGGCGCAAACCAAGGTATTTCTTCTAGAAGGCGTTGAGCATCAAATGCATTCGACGTGATAATCGTAAGCGGTGCTTTGGTTGACTTGGATTTAAGTTCAAGTGCCAATTGTGCGAGTTTTGCACTGTCCAAGCCAGCACAAGTTGGTTCAATTTTTTTGGTGCTACCTTGTGCCGGAATGGCTAAGGAAAACTGCATGAAATCGTGCCATGAATATAAGAATAGGGGAGCATTATAGCCGTAGTCACTTGGCTACGGCTATTAATCAGCACGATAAAGGTCACTAGAGCAGTGACCTCAGGAATTACTTATAGATAGTTCTAATTTGAGCTTCTGCTTCAATCCAATAATCTGATGGATTACCAGCAAATCCATTTTTCAAGGCGATATAGTATGCCGCAACCTCAGTCATTTTATAAATCGCTTCAGCGCTGGGCTTGGTTTTTTTGATTGTGGTTTTTTTAACGGCTGGAGCTTTTTTGGCGACGAGTTTTTTCGTCACCGTAGTTTTTGGCGCCGCAGTCTTTTTAGGCGCAGCTTTGCTCGCTGTTGCTTTTGTGGTTTTTGTATCTGTCATTTTCATTCCTTTTAAGTTAAAGATTAAAATTTTTAAGAATACTCATCCTGCAATTCAATATTGAATCTCAGTCCCCACTATACATTTGCTAACAGGTCTGGATTAACCCAATAATTTTGTGAAAAAGGCTTTAATCTGCCCAAAAAAACCAACATTTTGTGCTTTTGGAGCGCTTGCAGCAGGTGCAGCTTGCGGTGCTGCTGGTTTCGCTGGGGCAACTGCTGGGGTTGTGGTTGTTTTAACGGTTGCTGGTTTTTCAGCGACGACTGTTTTTGCCGCTGCCGGTTTTTTGGCAACAGGTTTTTTTGCTGGTGCAGCTTTTGTCGCTACTGTTGTTTTAGCTGCCGGTTTTTTGGCAAGAGGTTTTTTAGCGGCGACTGTTTTTGGCGCTGCAGGGGTCTTAACGGCTGCAGGTGCTTTAGCTGCTGGTTTTTTCGCAGCAGGCTTTTTAGGCGCTGGTTTGGTTGTTGTCTTCTTTGGTGCAACTGCTTTAGTTTCGTTCGTAGCCATCTTTAATCCTCTAAGTTAAAAGATAAAACCTTGATATCTTTGATTTTGTCACTTAATAAATGCAAAGTAAAACACAGATTATGTTTTTTGCCAAACCAATATAATAAAAACTATGCCGTGCCGCCAACTGTTAGTCCATCAATCTTAAGTGTTGGCTGCCCAACACCCACCGGAACACTTTGACCTTCTTTACCACAGGTGCCAACCCCGCTATCCAATTCCATGTCATTACCAATCATGGAAACTCTGGTTAATACATCAGGGCCATTGCCTATTAGTGTTGCCCCTTTGACTGGGTAAGTGATTTTCCCGTCTTCAATCATGTAAGCTTCTGCAGCACTGAAAACAAATTTTCCGCTCGTAATATCAACTTGGCCTCCACCGAAGTTGGCTGCGTACAAGCCTTTTTTTACCGACTTAATGATCTCTTCTGGTGGCATATTCCCATTTAGCATATAGGTATTGGTCATTCTTGGCATTGGAATGTGTGCGTAAGATTCACGACGTGCATTCCCAGTGAGCGGCATTCCCATGAGTCGACTATTGAGGCTGTCTTGGAGGTAGCCTCTTAGAATGCCGTCTTCAATGAGGACGGTTCGCTGCGTTGGATTGCCTTCATCATCTAAGGTTAATGAACCACGACGGTTACTGATGGTGCCATCATCAACAACAGTAACGCCTTTTGCGGCAACACGTTGCCCGATTTTTCCAGAAAATGCTGAGCTTCCTTTGCGGTTAAAGTCCCCTTCTAGACCATGACCAATTGCTTCATGCAATAGGATGCCAGGCCAGCCTGCCCCAAGAACGACGGTCATATTTCCAGCTGGAGCAGGGCGTGCATCCAAGTTGACTAATGCTTGATGAACGGCTTTTTCCGCATAATCTTTAAGAACATCATCTGTGAAGTAGACATAGTCGAATCGCCCACCACCGCCTGCCGAGCCTTGTTCTCGTCGCCCATTGCTTTCAGCAATGACATTGATTGATAAGCGGACTAGCGGTCTAACGTCTGCAGCGATCACCCCATCATGCCGTGCAACCATCACCACTTCATATTCACCAGCAATTGAGGCTGTGACTTGGGTGATACGTGGATCTATTTTTCTTGCATACATCTCAAGACGTTCTAATAGTTTTACTTTTGATTCGGCGCTTAGGGAAGCAATTGGATCATGCGGCACATATAGATGAGGTGCTTCGATGTGGTGAACAATGCCTGTTTTGTCTCGATCAAAGCTATCTGCGCCTGCGTCAGCAATTGCTTTTGTAACATCTGCTGCCTGTTGTAGCGCAGTTAAATTAATATCGTCCGAATAGGCAAAAGCTGTTTTTTCGCCACTAACTGCGCGTACACCGACGCCTTGATCGATACTGAAATTTCCGGATTTAACTTGACCTTCTTCTAAGCCCCAACTCTCAGAGCGACTATATTGAAAATAAAGGTCAGCATAGTCAATCTGATGGGTCATGATATTGCTGAGCACCGTCTGGATCGCATTCACATCCAAGTTCGATGGATCAAGCAGTGCTTCAGTGGCAGTGCTGAAATGGTCAGCTTGATTAACTGTGGGATTGACAGGGTTCATGCAGATGCTTTCTTGAAAGGTATCATTTAAATATTGTTCTATGCTTTAGTGCAGGTAAGCTATTACGTAATCCTGCTTGATAGTCTAGGCTCATTGATGCCATGACGACACCTGATCCACGTGGAAGTCGGTCTAACACTACGCCCCAAGGATCAACAATCATGCTATTACCATGAGTTTCGCGACCAGATGAATGGTAGCCGCCTTGGCCTGCGGCAAGGACGTAACATTGATTCTCAATGGCTCTTGCTCGAACTAGCGTTTCCCAATGGGCTTTACCCGTGGTTTCAGTAAACGCGGAAGGGATGACAATCAAATCCACTTCCCCCATCGCGCGATAGAGCTCTGGGAAGCGAAGGTCATAACAAATAGATAAGCCAATTTTTCCAAATGGGCTATCTACTGTCACCACTTGATCTCCTGGCATGATGGTGGTTTCTTCATGGTATTTTTCGTTACCGAGGTTTAGACCGAATAGATGAATTTTGTTATACCTTGCAACCAGCTTACCTTTGTTATCGTAAACCATGCACGCATTATAAATTTTGTCTTTTAACTCTGACTCTAAAGGAACAGATCCACCAACAATCCACACATCACGTTTCTTTGCTGTGGTCGAGAGGAATCGTTGAATCTGACCATCACCTTCTTTTTCTGCTACTTTAACTTTGTCGGTATCTTTGATCCCCATGATAGCGAAGTACTCTGGGAGCACAATCATCTTCGCACCTTGCTCAGTGGCAATTTTAATTAACCGTTCTGCTTCGCTGAGGTTCGCAGATACATTCGGTCCGGAGGCCATTTGTATTCCAGCGATTTTTACAATACCAGGACTGCTATGTGTTGTTTTGCTTTCTTGATTTTTTTCACGTGATTTAATTGCCATGTCATTATCCCGAAGAAATGTTTTATCCAAAGTCATTGGGCCTATTTAAGCCTAATCGTTATTTTCCAAGAGGCAAAGGGGAAGTATTCGAGGGTGATTCTTTTTTATCTTTCTCAAATTCTTGCGGGTCGCTCCAAGTGCCCACGATTTCATATTGCGTTTCGGCAATTTTATTGAGTGGGTCTTTTAGAATTTTCTGAGCGATATAAGCGGCTGCGCCGACTGCTGGACCACCAGCAAAAGCTGCCAACGATAGGGTGTCACTTATATACGGTTTAACCTTAATATACAGATGTTGCGTCTCTTTGGTGAGGTCTGTTTCCCCTTTAATTTCTACCTTTGCCGTCGGTCCTTGCATCTTAAAGTTATCGCTATACATGATGCCACGGTCAATGTTTACATCAGCGTTAATTTTATCGAATGTAAAGCCGCTGCTAAAAAGGTCTTTAAAGTCTAGTGTCAGTCGTCTAGGGAGATTCTGGAGACTAAGCACGCTAAATAATCGGCCAACGCCAGGCTCTACTTGCAAGATTTGACCTTTTTTGGCCTCCAAATGAATGCTGCCCGATAGGTTAGGGATGTCGAACTCATGCGGGCTACCTGGCCATTTAAGCTGACCAGTAATTTCTGCTGAGCCATCCTTAACAACATCACCAAAATTGAGGCGATTGAGTGCCTTACCCATATTGCTGATTTGCCAATCAAAACGTAATTTTGTATTAGGGCTTCGTTTCCAGTTTCTCCACTCGCCATTTGCATTCATTACGCCATCTGGTGTAGTAAGGCGTAACTTATCAATTCCCCAATTGCCTAGTTGTTCTTTTGCTTGCAATTCTAAACGGCCAAGTTTTTTGGTGCCGATCTCGAAATTTTCTGCAGTTATGTCGAGCGCAGGGTATTTAAAATCTAGTTGTTTAGGAGCGCCATTAGCATTTTTAACTGCATCAGGTTTTGATGGTGGTATGGTTAATGAAGCCAAATTTGCCTGGATCTGGCCATTCCCCTCTTTAATCCACTTCATATCACCAGTAATTTCATTGCTCTTAATGTTCATATTCCAAGCATTTTCTGAAGCTTTGGCACTTAACTTTAGCCCATTAAGTCGATGGTCAAAGATGTCAAAATGGCCGACCTGAAGTTCAATACGATCAATTGGGAATGCATTTTGTGAGTTTTCACGTGTTGATTGGTCGAATTGACCCAGCCAATCATCAATATCTAAATCATCAAATTTTCCATGCAAAGAGAAACCTTTTTGGTTGCTGATTTGTGGTTCCATGTTGATGCCAATATCGCCATACTCAATTCTTTTTAAACTATTTTGGTTGGTGCGAGTAAATTTTGCGTTGATTACATTCCCTAATGTGACTTTGATCGCTTCTTGGTTGTCGCTAATTGATTTGCTTTCAATTAATAAAGGAATGTTGTCATTCGCTGCTTTAGCAAATGGGCTGGGTAGATTGGAAGTTAATCCTACTAGGTTGCTGCGAATAGTGACTTCTTGTCTATGATCGGCAATCTGAGCTTTTGCAAACCAATCGGCACCACCGCTAATAGAGTTTGGCGTTTGGCTAGGAAAAGCATTTTTTAGGCCTAGATCTGTTAAATGGCCTTTTGCAGAGATTTGAATGGTATGGCTTTTATCTGTAATCACGCTGAATTGCGCGGGCGCTCCATAAACCCAAGTGGCGATGTTGATTGCGTTGACTGAAGATTCAGTAAAATCGGTTACGCCATTTATTTTAGAAAGCTCAGGAATGCTGTCGCTTACCATGTTGCCATTGGTAATGATGTAGGTCCCTTTAACTTTTGTGTTCTCACTATGCATCAAGGGGATGTGAAGATTAAGGGTTAGTTTTCCATCTCCAGAAGTTTTTAGATTTTCTGTAAATCCATTAGCTAGCTTAGCAATCGGACTTGCATTAATAAACTTAATTGTCTCGGGAACGGCCCCACGAATTTCTCCCACTGCGTCCAATATGGTCTCATCGACTTCTAAATCCGGAATCGTAATTTTTGCACTTTTAATTTCGTTGCCTAGTAGGTGCCCAGAAGAAGCATTTAGCTCCATCCGTTTGCCTTCAAACAGCATTTTCAAATTGGAGCCTTCTATTTTTGGCCATCCCTCCGTATAGTCCAAAGCGGCATTTTCAAGATTGGCTGTAACCTTGAAGTTCCCATTTTTGCCTTCAGGGAATGGATACTCTTTGAGGTCTCCTTTGAGTTTTACACTTACGTCCTTAGCCGTCCCTGACAAGATAGCCTTATCTAACCAATCAACCGTATCTTTGCTAATGGTTTTTGGATAATAAAAACGCCCATATTTTAGATCTATATTAGAAGCGCTGGCTGACAAGTCTAGATAATGTGTTTGTGCCCAATCTGTTGTGTAATGGGCATCAATCTCACCATTTAAGTGTTCATTATTAATTGATAATTTTTTTACATCGACTTCTAGGGTTTTGCCTTTAACTTGCCAGTTGATTTGACCTGTCAGTGTATTTGCGGGTAATGGCCAGCGAAATACTTGATCAAAATAAAGTGAAGCCGTTTTTGAATCCAGTGTTAGTTTTCCTTGCTGTTGATTGAAATCAAGCTTTCCCGAAAGGTTGGTAAATCCAGGTAAGGAGATTTTCGGATAGGGATGCAAGGTTAGTTGATCAAAGTTTGCACTCAGTAAATACTTTGGTAATTTTTCACCTTGGCTTTCCCAAGCTAGATGGAGGTTGCTTAATTTTCCAATAGGTTCGGTTTCTTTTAATGCCTGTTTAATGATATTGGGGATCGTGAAATACCCACTTAATTCATCAAGCGTTTCTAGTTGGACTTCATCTAAAAGGACATCACCATCAAGCCAGACTTCTTGCTTGACGTTGCGTTGTCGCACGGAGAATTTACCGCTGCGAATATTCAAATCGTTTGAAGTGGCAATCTTGATATCTTCGCCCTGTATTTCTTGACCATCTGACTTTTGAGCCCAGATGATTTTACCGGCAATACGATTAAATATATTTTCTGCGCCGCTATATGGCAAGCGAGTAAGTACCTTCTCTAAAGAAACGTTGGCAGTAACTTTGTCTATTTTGTTATCAGAGAAATCAACCCAAAGTTCTGCCGCGCCATGCCCTTCAAGCAGGTCGAACGGGTAATCAACCCAGCTGCGCCATGCTGCTATATCTGTTCCTTCGATTTTGGAGTAGACCGTGCCGTGCCATTGTTCAATTTTACTGATATCTCGGCCAAAGGCATTCCCATGCATTTTGATGGGCTTGGATGCGCCTGCAGAAGGGGTGGCTTCTAGACTAAAGTTATGGCGACCTCTAAGACTATCCCATGCGGGATTCGTTATATTTAAGTTAAGTTTTTCTAAGCTTAAACTTGGCGCTTGACGCATATCATCTTGCCAAATAATGTTTGCGTCTATGACCTCAACTTCGGCTTGGCGTAGTAACCAATTTGGAAATTGAGCTTTAGATGAACCGCTCATTGAGACGCCAGCTACGTAGATTGTGCCATCGGTTTCACGACGAATTGTCAGTTCTGGTTGGTAGATTGAGAATGAAGCAAGGCGTGGTTCCAGTAATGGAATACTTGTCCATGACAGGCTACCTTCAATATGCCTAAGACTTAGTGCGATACGATTTTCTTTATCGTAAATATCCGCGTTAAAAATTGATAAATGGGGATTCAAACCATCCCAATTGGCGTATATGTTCCCTATTGTGACTTTTTGGCCTAAAAGTTTTGATAGGGTTTGCGTGATTTTTGGTTTGTAATCGTCAATTTTTGGTAATACATAATATCTAAGTGCAATAATTGATACCAAACTAAGGACTATAAAAGACCCTATCGCTACCGAAGCGATACGGTAAAACCAGATGAGTGACTTTTTAATCATTTTGTATATTTTATTTGCTTATGAATGCGAGCCTAGAAAATTGAATCAATTAGCCTTTTATTCAACCCTTGCATTCTACTATAGGCATAGTTTTGCAGATGTGACTTATTGTAAAAACAATAAAATTTGTGGTTCTGGATGCTTTAGAATAACGCCTTTGTTAAAAGTTGGCTGACGTGATATTTAAAAAATCACGTT
>CAJBIA010000079.1 GCA_903953055.1 uncultured Methylophilaceae bacterium | reverse complement strand
TGTTGGGGTATAGGGAAATAACTCATTGTCAAAATTACTAGAATTTTGATAATTTACACAACAAATTTTTTCTTTTAGGCGTCGGGTTCTGATTGACCCATAGGACTCTAACTGCCAGGGGGTTTCATGTTTTCTAACTAGAGACCTAAGCACTGATTTTTTCCATAATCCAGCTTGCAAAGAAAGTCGCCACCTAGCTTTTTTATCCACTTCAAGAATCAAGGGCGAATCTGTTGGATGAAACGGCCCAATTCCGTTACTACCTGAAAACCTAATTGCACCAGCAACACCCGCTCGAAGTTCATCCAATAAACTTAACATGAGGTCTAATCTAACAGGCGCCTCAAGAAAATAATCTTCCTGTAGATAAAGTATATATGGCGTTTGAATTTTATCTAAAGCGCGCAATAGGCATTCACTCCACCCAATCCTCTTAGAATCCCCAACAGATACCTTAGAACAGACAATATCAAGCGATTGATACCGGTAATCTTTTGTTTCAGTATTTAATACAATAGGATAAGGGCAATCAGGCCAGTACAAACTAAACAGCTTAAAAAATGGTTCCCAACAATCATCAAAATTGTCTGATGTGTTCACAAAAATTGTTAGATCATTCGCAAACGTGGAAGTCTGTTGAGTCATAAAGTATCCAAAAAGCCTTTAAAACAAACCATTGCGGAATGTTTACGATATAGCATAATACTGACATTGTAGAGTCCATGAACAAAAAATGACATCCTCATTATTCAATTCAAAAACAAAATGTCAGAAAATTCTCGTCATCCAATTCAAATATCTCGGGGATGCAGTTTTTATTACACCGGCCCTTCAAGCAATCAAGCTAAAAAATCCAGAGGCGGAAATACATCTGCTAGTGGCAAAAGAAGTTGCCCCTATCTTTGAACACATCGATTTTATTAAAAAGATATGGGCTTTACCACGCACCAGAGGTAAAGCAAAAGTTCTGCAGGCATTACCTTTTATTCGTAAATTGCGCAACGAACGCTTTGACACATCCATTGATTTTGTTGGGAATGATAGAGGGGGGATTTTAAGCATACTTGTTGGAGCTAAATCTAGACTGGCTGCCATAGAAGGTAATCCCACTTTCCTACAAAGGCTTGCTTATACAAAAACCGTTCAAACGTCGCTGCTTCCTGCTTCATGGGTTAAGCGCCATTTGAGCATGCTAGTTCTTCTATTTGGGACTTCCGAAAGCTATACGCCCGATATGAAGATCTTTGCAGATCTTTCATTAACATCAAAAGCCAAGGAGGCATTAGATGGAAATGAAATCATTTGCCATCTAGGCACATCCCAGCCCAAAAAAGAATGGCCTATTCATCGTTGGGTTGAGTTTTACCAGTTAGCAACGCAAGCAGGATATCAATTAGCATTCTCAACAGGAACGAATCAGCGTGAACAAGATTTAATCATAGAATTAAAAAAATCACTGCCTTATGCTTTTGCGCTTGCCCCTTCAAATAACTTAGCGATGTATTTAGCCATATTAAGTCAAGCTAGAATTGTAATTTCTGGAGACACTGGTCCGCTTCATTTTGCGGCAGGATTGGGAGTGAAAGTGATTGGCTTGTTTGGAACCGCGGATTCTGTGCGTCACGCAGCGCCAATTTATAAAACGCATGAGTTAGTCATGACTAGACCATGCACTTGCGTTAGTGAGCTGGCAGAATATACTACATGCCAAAGTTCAGATGCCTGCATGCAATCAATTTCAGCTAGGGACGTTTTTGAACTGCTTAAAGAACGTTACCCTCTTAAAGAAGCTTAAGCGTTAAAATACCATTATTAATCTAGCAACTTTTTACGGAAAATACGGCGCTTGAGAATCCTTATAGTCAAAACTTCATCAATGGGAGATGTGATTCATAACC
>CAJBIA010000078.1 GCA_903953055.1 uncultured Methylophilaceae bacterium | reverse complement strand
GCTATCGATTTTCTTCCAGCCCGCGGTTAGGCCAGCAGTTCCAGCTACTGCTGTTGGGTCTAAACTAACGTCAGTACCAAACCAAATTTTCTTAACATCAAGGTTAATAAGCCATTTATTTTCCAGGTTGTAATCAACGCCAGCTTGAATAGCAGGGCCAAAAGAGTTTCTTTCTATATGAATAGGTAAATTACCAAGGGTTGTGTGCGCAGTAAGACTTCTATCCATTGCACGAACGTACGACAATCCTGCACCTAAATATGGGTCAATCGTTTGATCTGGATTAAAGTGCCATTGCATTGTGAGTGTTGGGGGCAAGAGGTTTACGCTACCAAGCCCCCTGTTCCCAGCAAGGACACCACCAGTGCCTGTAACGCTTACATCATGTTCTGTACCTACAGCCAAAATCAACTCAGCAGCAATGTTTTTAGTAATGTAGTAAGAGAAGTCAATTTCTGGAATTGTATTGCTATCAACGCGCAATTCAGCTGTATTGCTACCATATACAGCCGCCGCCGTGGTGCCGGCTGTATACGTCGCATCAGTTTGCGCACCAAGTTTGCTGCTCTCATCCGGAGCAATATGTGTTGCACGTAAACGCACAACTATGTCACCAGCTTCAGCCATTGCTAAAGAAGGCACTAATGCAGCTACAACTGCTAAAGCCAATAAACTTTTTTTCATGATTTCGTCTCCGTTGAAATGATTTAAATCTAAATCTGATGAACGAATTTTAGATTCTCTGGAGAGATGCCACTTTGATGTATATCAAATGCAACAAAAGCAGTTAGAGGGTGTTGTTTTTTTACAACAAAAAAGCCCGGATGTTTTTGCATCGGGCTTTTCATTGATTTTGGTGGTGATGGGGGGACTTGAACCCTCGACCTATGGATTATGAATCCATCGCTCTAACCAGCTGAGCTACATCACCCTTTATTAACTCGCACAAAAGCAAGCCCGCCATTCTATGGGTTTGGCAAGCCCTTGTCAAAACCTGCACATATTTTTAGATCATTAATCTTATTTCAATGCTGCAAAAATTTGGTCACGGATATCATTCATATCGCCGATTCCAGGCACAAATAAATGCTTAGGGGCGCCTGATGATCCAGTCTTTGCCCAACTTACATAGTAATCAACCAGTGGTTTAGTTTGGCTGTGGTATACCTCAAGACGTTTTAATACTGTTTCTTCGCGATCATCTTCACGTTGAACAAGATCTTCGCCAGTGACATCGTCTTTGCCTGCGGCCTTTGGTGGGTTAAATTTAACATGATAAGTACGACCGCTAGCTGGATGCGAACGACGACCGCTCATGCGTTCTACGATAGCTTCATCAGGCACATCAATTTCAACGACGTAGTCAATATCGACACCTGCTTTTTTCATAGCCTCTGCTTGAGGAATTGTGCGTGGAAAGCCATCAAACAAAAAGCCATTAGCGCAATCATCTTCTTTAATGCGCTCAGATACTAAGCCAATAATCACTGCATCTGGGACTAGGCCGCCGCTATCCATATAACTTTTTGCTTCCAAGCCCAATTGTGTTCCTGCCTTCACCGCAGCCCGCAACATATCACCAGTAGAGATTTGTGGGATATTGAATTTTTCTTTAATGAATGTGGCTTGAGTACCTTTGCCTGCGCCAGGTGCGCCTAGCAGAATTACACGCATGTTAATCTCCTGATGGTATGGGTTGTTTGCATAAAGGGGTGAAATTATATCAGGCTAGAAAGTTTGCAATCGAGACAAATTGTTCGACGGATAAATTTTCAGCTCGCAATTGAGAGTCAATGCCGATACTTGTGAATCCAGAATCGTCTAAGAATTCTTTAAGTGTATTGCGTAAGGTTTTGCGACGTTGACCAAAAGCTGCCGTGACTATTTTTGCAAATAGCGCATCATTTCTTGCTGTGTATGGGAGCGTTTTGTGAGGCACGCATCTTACAAAGGCAGATTCAACCTTAGGTGCGGGGTCAAAGGATTCTGGGGGCACAGTGATCAAATACTCCATTTTTAGTCGATATTGAAGCATCACGGAAAGTCTGCCGTATTCAGATGTAGAAGGTTCTGCCACCATGCGTTCAACCACCTCTTTTTGAAGCATAAAGTGCATGTCTATGACGCTCTCAATATTGGCCAATAAGTGAAACAATATCGGAGTAGAAATGTTGTAAGGCAAATTGCCTGTGACGCGAATTTTATTATTTTTGCTAAGCGTTGCTAGCTCTGCAAAATTAAACTTGAGTGCATCGGAATTATGAATAGTGATTTTATCTTTAGGGTAAAAGCCTTCCATCCAGCTAATAATATCTCTATCAATTTCTACGACATGAAGATGGTCAAGTTTCTTCATTAAAGGCTGAGTAAGCGCACCTAGGCCAGGGCCAATTTCTACCATTAAGTCATTAGCTTGAGGTGAGATAGCTTCTACCAGGCTATAAATCACTCCTTGGTCGGTGAGAAAATTCTGACCAAAGCGCTTCTTTGCTATATGTTTCATCTTGGTTTTATTTCTTGCGCTTAGCTAATTCAATTGCCAGATGAATTGCTGCCAGTAAACTGCCAATTTCCACCCCATCTTTGCCAGCGAGGTCTAAAGCGGTTCCGTGATCTACAGACGTCCGAATAAACGGTAGTCCTAGGGTAACATTAACCCCTTGGCCAAAACTTGCATGCTTCAGCACTGCTAAACCTTGATCATGGTACATCGCCAAAAAGGCATCAACGTTTGCAATGTTCTTTTGAGAGAACATTGTATCTGCTGGCATAGGGCCAATTAGGTTAATACCTTCAGCCCTTAGTTTTTCTAACACGGGTGTAATCGTTTTTATTTCTTCGTCGCCTAAATAGCCATCTTCTCCTGCGTGAGGATTAATTCCTGCAACCATAATTCGCGGATGCGCGATGCCAAATTTTTGAATGAGATCCGTATTAAGAATACGAATGGTCTTTGTAAGACTTTCAGCCGTTATCGATTCACTGACTTTAGTGAGCGGTAGGTGAGTCGTTGCTAGTGCAACGCGCATCCCAGCCCCAACGAGCATCATGACAACGTGATCAGTATTGGATTGTTCTGCTAAAAATTCAGTATGACCACTAAAATTAATTCCAGCTTCATTAATGATGCCCTTGTGAATGGGGGCTGTCACCATTGCATCAAACATTTCATCCATGCAGCCTTTAAGTGCTGTACGGAGCGTTTGCAAGACATAATTGCTATTATCTTTATTTAATTGTCCGGTAATGACCGGTTGAGTGGTGGCTTGGTGAATTAAAGTTAATTGACCAACTCCACTATGCGTTGATGGTATTTGAGTTTTCTGAAACGCTTGTATTTCGAGTACTATATTGCGCTCTTTTGCGCGATTTAATAAAGCATTTTGATCGGCGATTATCACGATTTCAGCTGGAATAGTTTGGCGTGCTAGCATCACGCAAAGGTCTAAGCCAATTCCCGCTGGTTCCCCAGCGGTAATCGCAATCCGAGGTAAGGTCTTTGTCACGGCAGTTTGTAACTTAGTACTTGTCTTCGAGTCTTAGCTCAACAAATGCACGATCACGAAGCTCACGCACCCAATCTTGATAAGCCTCATCAGATTTTCTAGCGCGAATTTCTTGGCGGGCTTTGATGCGGGCAGCCTCTTTAGACATGTCTTGTGAGCGGCGCTCAATTACTTGTAATACATGAAAACCAAATTGGGTTCTGATGACATTACTAATTTCTCCAGGCGCTAATCCATTCATCGTTTTCTCGAATTCAGGGACTGTGTCCCCAGGATTTACCCAGGATAAATCACCACCACTTTTGGCTGATCCATCATCAGAGTATTGTCGCGCTAGATCTTCAAATTTTTCACCATGGTCTAAACGTTCTTTAATGCCGTCCATGCGTTTTTTTGCATCACTCTCAGAAACTATTTCACTAAGTTTAATGAGGATATGACGTACATGGGTCTGACTTACCACTAAGGGCGATGACCCGCCTCTTCTATCGGTCACTTTTAGAATATGGAAGCCGTTAGGGCTTCTTAAAATCGGACTGAGGTCGCCTGCTTTAAGTGGTTTAATGGCATCAAGAAAGAGTGCAGGCATTTGTGATCCATTTTTCCAGCCCAAGCTTCCACCCTCAAGCGCATTTGGCGCATCAGAAAAACTGGCCGAAATTTTTGAGAAGTCTTTACCTGCCTGCAATTGTTCAAGTGCATCTTCCGCTTTAGCCCGTAATTTTTTTAGATCATCAGGCGTGGTGTCTTCTCCAGCACGAATAAGAATATGTGAAATTTCATATTCGTCGTTACTGTTTGAGGCACCTTGCATCGAAATAAAGCTATCAATTTCTGATTCGGTCGTATTGATGCGGTTATCAACCTCTCGTTCGCGTAGACGCGCTAGAGTAATTTCATTGCGGATATCTTCTCTAAACTTTCTATATTGAATTCCATCTTCTAGCAAAGCCTTTTTAAATGCAGGGACGTCCATTTTATTTTGGCCAGCAATACGTTCGATGGTTTTGTCGAGCTGATTGTCATCAACGCGCAAGCCTGTCTGGCTGGCATACTGAAGTTGTAAGCGGTCAGTAATCATTCGCTCGAGAATTTGTTTTTGTAGAATGGCTGGCGGCGGTAATTCTGTGCCTTGTTTTTCCAATTGCGCAGTCACGCTTTTGATACGATCCGCTAATTCATTTTCGGTAATGACGACCTGATCAACAATGGCAACAATACGATCTATCTTGATAATTTCTGTTTGTTTGGTAGCCTCAGCATGACTAATTAAACTAAACGAAAAAAGACTGATAGCTAGTAGGAAAGTTTTTTTTAACATGGAGTTTTTTTGTATTTTACTCATTATATTCTTGTCGATAATTATCAGGGAGGAGGCCACTGTTTTTGTAGCCGGGAATATTACGATTAATCAATTGTAGCGGATTCGCGCCTATTGAGGCCATACCACCAAGTTCTAATTGGAAAAATATTGCGTAGTTGGCTGGACCGCTTGGTAAAGGTGACGTTGGCCCCGTTGCCACTGAAATCGTTTGCACTCGTTGAAATACAAAGCGAGATTGCCAGCAGCCCGCATCATATTCAATCCCACCGATGTTTTCAATAAATGATTTGTCTCGTAGTGAATAGTTCAAGCGGGCTAAACCATAGAATCTGTTTCCAAGTGGCCATTGTGTAGACATATTAACTTGGTCTAAATTGTCTTTAGTAAAGCGATAGCCAAAGTTAAGCACCTTGCCTGGCATTGGATTGTAACGCGCGCCAAAGTTGGCTTTAATAGTATCGCCAGTATCGGTATTGTATTGCCAAGCCGCATCCAGATTCCATTTGTTGACTAAATGTGCCGTTGCTGAAGCCACAAAGTCAGAGCTGGTGCCTGACCTGAGAACTTCATTGGGTAACCCAACTTTTTGGTCATCAAAATAAAAACGCTGACCTATTGTTGCAGCTAATCGTTGCTCGCCAGTATCAGCATCAATCATCCTTGAGCTAATTGAAGCGCTTAGCTGATTTGCGTTGTTAATGCGGTCTCCACCTGAGTACTGATTCTCGGTAAACAAAGTGCCCATATTTAAATCAGTTAAGCCAGTATCGAATACAGGCAAATGCGACTGATCTTGATATGGGATGTAAACATAGAATAGACGTGGCTCTAGGGTTTGGGTGTAGTTGCGATTAACAATGCTCGTGTCACGCTCGAAGAATAAGCCGCTGTCTAGACTGAAAATTGGTAGTGTGCGGTCAGCTGTTTTATCATAGTTTATCCAAGCCCCAGTCTGCATAGGCGATGAACTAATGTTATCTAGATTGTAGCTGGTGTAATTCACACCTAATTTGGGTGTGACGTAACCATAAGGCTTATTCAT
>CAJBIA010000077.1 GCA_903953055.1 uncultured Methylophilaceae bacterium | reverse complement strand
TTGATGCTATGTGTTGTGAGCGTTGTTAACCGAAGTAAGACTTGGTACGAGCGCACTTAAAAAACGGCTTTATCAATTAAGTGAAAGAGGGGTGAGTTAACACGCTCCTCTCTATGACAGTCTCTGATCCACTTTTTTACCAAACTTCTTATTGCCTGAATTTTTTGTGCATGAGGCTTGTCAAAAAAGCTTCTTATTCCTAGACTAGAATCATAAAAATCCTATTCATCTATTTTCTGATCATCACATGAAACGCATCTGCCCTTTAATTTTTGTCATGCTGTTAGCACTCGTTATTGATTCTCCAATCGCGCTTGCTGAAACATTGAATTCCCAATCTTGGTTAAAGCCGACAGTTAGCGCCTGGAAGGTTATTCCGTTGCTTAATGTGGGTGATGCCGCTGGACCTAACAGTTATCGCATGGTGGGTATACCTGACGGTTTAGGCGCTTTGAATAATGGAGATGGTACCTTAGCAATTTATATGAATCATGAGCTTGGCAAAGACCAAGGTAAAAATCGTCTTCATTCTGCACATGGCGCTTTTGTTTCACATTGGACTTTAGACATTGCGAGTCTGAAAATTGTGGCTGGCGAAGATTTAATCCAACAGGTCAAAATCTGGATGCCTGAGGCGCAAAAATATAGCACTTCTCCTGCTTATAGTTTTAATCGCTTATGCTCAGCAGATTTGCCGCCGTTGACTGCCTTATATAATGCGGCTTCTGGCAAAGGATTTAACGGCCGTTTATTTATGAATGGCGAAGAAGATCGAACTGGTGGTCGTGCTTTTGCCCACGTGGTAACTGGGGAGCAAAAAGGGATCAGTTATGAACTTCCATACTTAGGTAAATTTGCTTGGGAAAATGCGGTGGCAAACCCGAGTACAGGTATTAAAACCGTGGTGATGGGCATGGATGACAGCCCAGGCGGCCAAGTGTATATGTATGTGGGGGAAAAGCGTGCCACAGGCAATCCGGTAGAACAAGCTGGCTTAATGGGCGGCAATCTATACGCAGTCAAGGTTGATGGTAAGCATTTTAGTTTTGCTAATTTAGGGGACGTTTCTGCACTAAGTGGCGATGATCTCGAAAAGGCAGGACGTCAGGCAGGAGTAGCAAATTTTATGCGCCCAGAAGATGGGTCGTGGGACGTTAATCATCCGAACATTTTCTACTTTGCAACGACCGATAAGATTGATGGGACAAGTCAATTGTTCCAATTAACTTTTGAGGACATCAGCCATCCAGAAAAAGGGGGGCTTATTCAAGCCATCTTAAATGCCAAAGACATTGGGGCGCAGATGTTCGACAATATTACAGTAGCGGGGGATGGCAAAGTGCTCGTGGAGGAGGATCCTGGTGACCATCCTCATATGGCAGGGATCTGGCTATTTGATCCTAAAACTGGAAAGGCTGAAAAGGTCTTGAGCGTCACGCCAGAGGCGTTTCTAAACAAAAACAGTCCGGAATTCTTGACTCAAGACGAAGAAAACTCTGGGATCATTGAGGTCACGGATTTAGTCAACCATGCACCATGGTTTGAGGTCGGTAGGCGTTACTTTTTAGGCTCGCTTCAAGTCCATGCTAAATCGAGTGACCCAGAGTTAGTGGAAGGTGGGCAGTTGTATCTGATTTCAGGTCCTGACACTGCATCTAAGTAAGCCAAGAAACACCCACATCTAAGGAATAAGATTTACAAAGCCATGAATACAAATGCACTGCACCTATGCGTTTGTAAATTCTATGACCTTGGTTTTTTAACTAGATTGGTTTTGATGTAGGTCTTGGTTAAGTGGTCAAGTTGCACAAATTCAAATACCGCGCTATTTTTAACTACAGTGACGCCAACTTCAGCAGCTTCTTTGAATGAGGCTTGCTTCTTGTTTATCGTAATACTGCTCAAGTAGTAATTGGCTTTGTTTTTAGCCATCCAACCCATGCCAGTGACATCACAATAATGTTTATCGAAGGCAAAGGTGATAGAAAAGTTGATGTAATCAGCATGGTGCTTGATTAGCTGAAAATCGAAAAAGCCTATTGTTTTAATCACCAATGTAGCCCTACTAACTCATTAAGAAACTTATGACGTTAAGAATAATACCAAAGGCCATGTTTAGAATGGTGTGAATTTTACAATGCTTATTTGAATGCTTATGTGAAGGATGGATGAAGGTTATGTGAAAAAATAGCGCCACGAATGGCGCTAATAAAGGGAGTTAATGCTTAGGAGAAGCATTAATGCAATCTTAAGTTAAAAAAATGTCAGTTTGATGACGTTTTTAGTTTTTTGCTATGCAAGTAGTCGGTAATCATTTTGAGCGTTTTACTTGTCCTCGCGATTTCTTCTGAAGAAACCTGATGCACACTGCTCACAACTTTTTGATAGGTGATGGGACTGTTAATTTCTGTGGTTTTTCTATGCCTAATTAATTCCATTACTTCATTCATGTGCTAACTCTTGACCTATTATGTTATTCAACTGATGAGCAATTATCTCAAGGCAGTGTTGCAGTATTGTTTCTAATATCCAGATTTATCTCGGGATCTAAAAAACAGGTCTTCAGATAAACCTTCTTGATCCACTAGATAAATTAATCTCCATAATTTTATTAAATGAAGTTGAAATTAATAAACATTCCCCCTTAATAATGGCATGGGTTAAAAATGGGATATGGTAAGTTTTGTTTTTCTTAAGCTCGGTATCAGAGACTGTGACAGTGGCGCTAATTAAATCTAAAGTAAGAATTGTCCACCGTTTAATTTCATCGTTCATGAGTGAGATTTCTTTTTAATGTTCAGTGATGGCAAGAATAAGGCAGTTTGGCATTCAGACAATTTTGCACGGAATTAAAGCATCTTCATCGAAGCGATAGGTGGCACATAAGCGATGATAACCGTCGGCGATGATCAATTTTCGATTTGATTGATCCCTGACAAGCAATAAGGGGGAGAGCGCTTGATGCGTTTTTATTTTTTTAATGTCTCTTCGAACATGCAAGTCACTAATGCCTAAAAGAGAGGAGCTTGAAGCCCTGAAAATGTCTTTGGCTTTAAAGTGAGTGATGGCGGCTTGTTGTAATTGTCCAACCAGTAACGCAGTAGACTTCTCATCAAACAGCAAGCTTAAGTATGAGGCGGCAGCAGGGTAGTCATGATCTTCTGGCGCTTCTAGCCATTGAAGTTCAGTTTTATCTTTTCTAGGCATCCCAGATGCTCCCTCTATCGATTGATTCTTTACTTAAGGTAAAGAATAGTAACGAGTCTAGCGTAGTCAATTTTTATGACAAAACCATGAAATTTGTGTGACGGTTAGGCGTGTGAGGTGACTATTAGATGGAAATGACCGAGACCTATTGTTTAGCGATGTCCTTCTTTTGCCATGTTAATCGAGTACTTTGGGATTTCAATCACTAAATCTGTAGTCCCAACAATGGCTTGGCAAGACAGCCTAGAATTGGGCTCCAGCCCCCATGCTTTGTCTAGTAGGTCCTCTTCCTGATCCTCGGCTTGATTGAGGCTCTGATAGCCTTCACGGATAATCACGTGGCATGTCGTACAAGCACACACTTTATCGCATGCATGGTCAATGTCGACCTCATGACTTAATAAAGTTTCGCAAATGGATTCTCCGATATTGGCTTCGAAGGCCAGCCCTTCTGGGCAGAGTTCTTCATGTGGCAATACGATAATTTGTGGCATGTTATATTTCCAATAGCGAGTTTTTTCGCGTCGAATGATTATAAAACGAGTTTGTTGAGATCTTGTCCTGCAAATGCTTTTTTCACTGACTCGTCCATCCTTCTCGCCGCAAAGTTTTCGCTCGCATGGTTGAGTGCTTCAACTGAACTCACGATTTTATCCTTGTCATTGCTTGCACAGGTGTTTTTTAGGCTGACTAATTCTGCCTCAATTGCAGTGAGCTCATCAGCAGTTAATAAGTGACCATCTTGCAAAATCGCCGCATTAATGGCTTCGATTAATCGATCTGCATCTACGATGGCTTCTCGCAATGCACGGGATTGCTTATCTTGTTCAGCTAGGCCAAAAGACGATTTCAACATGTTGGTGATTTCATCTTCAGTTAATCCATAAGATGGCTTCACTATAATTTCAGCAACAACGCCGGTTGATTGTTCTCTCGCTGTCACTGATAACAATCCATCCGCATCCACTTGGAATGCCACTCGAATTCTGGCCGCACCTGCTGCCATTGGTGGGATGCCCCTTAATTCAAACCTGGCGAGTGAGCGGCAATCGGAAACTAATTCGCGCTCGCCTTGTAAAATGTGAACGCTCATTGCTGTTTGACCATCTTTAAAGGTCGTGAAGTCCTGGGCCCGAGCGATCGGGAGCGTAGCATTCCTAGGAATAATGCGCTCAACTAAGCCGCCCATCGTTTCTATTCCTAATGAGAGGGGGATCACATCCAGTAACAATAAATCATTCTCGCTACGATTGCCTACCAGGGCATTGGCTTGAATAGCAGCGCCTAATGCGACGACTTTGTCTGGGTCTAAATTGGTGAGGGGTTCTTGTTTAAAAAATGCCGCGACTGCTTGACGTATTTGTGGCATCCGTGTGGCGCCACCTACCATGACAATCCCATTGATGTCATCGATTGAAAGATTGCTATCACGTAATGCTTTGCGAGTTGGGTTAAGTGTTTTAGTCACTAAGGTTTGGGTGAGTTCTACCAATTTTTCAGCGCTTAATTTGATATTCACCAATTTGCCATTACTCAGCACACTGGTGATTTGTGCGTCAGAATTTTCGCTTAACCACTCTTTGACTTCGCGCGCTTTTGTCAGTAAGACCCTGGTGTCTTCTTGATTCAGTGGAGGAAGTTTTGCTTCAGCTAATATCCAGCAGAAAATACGGTGATCGAAGTCATCTCCCCCTAAAGCAGAGTCGCCATTAGTCGCCAGCACTTCAAAAATCCCTTTAGCTAAGCGCAGAATGGAGATATCAAAAGTCCCTCCACCTAGGTCGTAAATGACATAAACGCCCTCGGAAGCATTATCTAAGCCATAAGCGACTGCAGCTGCTGTCGGTTCGTTGAGTAAGCGTAAAACATTCAGCCCAGCTAAGCGTGCTGCATCTTTGGTGGCTTGGCGCTGCGCATCATCGAAATAAGCTGGGACGGTGATCACTGCGCCAGTCAATTCTCCGCCTAATGCTTTTTCAGCACGACTTTTCAATGATCGTAGAATCTCAGCTGAAATTTCTACAGGACTTTTGATTCCTGCACGCGTTTCAATTTGGACCATTCCTACCCCGGTGTCTCGGAATTGATAGGGGATATGGGTCGTATCTGGAATGTCGTTAATGCCCCGCCCCATAAATCGTTTTACAGAGCTGATGGTATTTTTAGGATCACTACTTTGCGCCGCTTGAGCAGATAGTCCAACGCTAATGTTGCCGTCTTCTTTATAGCGAACGACTGAAGGTAAGAGAGCATGACCATGCTCGTCTTGCAGGACGGTGCTCATCCCACTTTGTACAGTGGCAACGAGCGAGTTTGTGGTACCAAGGTCAATGCCAATGGCTAATTTATGCTGATGAGGCGCGGCGCTCATCCCTGGTTCTGCGATTTGTAATAAGGCCATTTAAAGTTTAATTTTCTAGCGTTTCGATAGCATGATTGATATCACTAATAATTTTATCAATAAAGCTGAGTTTTCTGACGGTCTCACTCGCATCTAAGTAGGTTTTTAGATTAAATTGCGTATTTAATTCTAATGCCAATGATTTGGCGATGGATCTCACCTCATTTAACAAGGCATCTAAGGATGCAATGTCATGGTGGGTATTTGCATCCTCGATGACCTCCCGCCATTGCATTTGTTGCATCAGAAAATCAGTGGGCATTATGGTGTTATTTTCATCTAAGGTATCTACACCGTTAAGCTGAAGCAGGTAGCGTGCACGGGCTGTCATGTTTTTTAATGTTTGATAAGCGGCATTGACTTGGGTCGCAACTTGCATTGATTGCATGCGTTCATTGGGACTGGCGTTTACAAAGCGGTCTGGATGCACTTCAGTTTGAAGCTGGCGGTAATGCTGGTCGAGCAAAGCTAAGTCAATGTTAAATTGTGCTGGGATGGCTAATAATTCGAAATAATTTCTTTGCAACAAATCCATGTGCTGTCTTAAATGGTAAAACTTTCGCCACAACCACATTCATCTTTAACGTTTGGATTCTTAAATTTGAAGCCTTCGTTGAGCCCCTCTTTGGCAAAGTCCAACTCCGTTCCATCGATATAAACTAAGCTTTTAGGATCCACGATTACCCTCACGCCGTGGCTTTCAAACGACATATCTTCAGGGTGCATCTCGTCGACAAACTCTAAGGTGTAAGCCATGCCAGAGCAACCGGTGGTTTTTACACCCAGGCGCAGACCAATTCCCTTGCCACGATTAGCCAAGAATTTCTCTACGCGCTGCGCTGCTGTTTCTGTCAGTGTAATTGCCATAAGTCTTGATCAGTCTTTATGCGGGTTGTTTTGATTTTAAATCAGCAACCGCTGCTTTAATGGCATCTTCTGCTAATACTGAACAGTGGATTTTAACTGGAGGCAATGCAAGCTCTTCAGCAATGGCTGAGTTTTTAATTTCAGCGGCTTGGTCTAACGTTTTTCCTTTAAGCCATTCTGTCACCAGTGAGCTAGAGGCGATCGCTGAACCACATCCGTAAGTTTTAAATTTGGCATCTTCGATAATGCCGCTGTCATTGACTTTGATTTGTAGTTTCATAACGTCACCACAGGCTGGCGCCCCAACCATCCCCGTTCCAACATTGGGATCATTTTTATCAAGTGTGCCAACATTACGAGGATTCTCGTAATGGTCTAGTACTTTGTCTGAATATGCCATTTTGTTACTCCTTTTAGTGGGCAGTCCACTCAACTTTACTTAAATCAATACCATCTAAATGCATCTCCCAAAGTGGAGATAATTCACGTAATTTACCAATTTTGCCTTTCATCAAAGCAATGGTGTAATCAATATCCTCTTCGGTCGTAAAACGGCCGATCGAGAACCGAATCGAACTATGCGCAAGCTCGTCAGAACGACCTAAGGCACGTAGCACATAGCTGGGCTCAAGGCTGGCTGAAGTACATGCCGAGCCGCTTGATACAGCAATATCTTTTACCGCCATGATCAGTGACTCGCCTTCGACAAAGTTAAAGCTAATGTTCAGATTATGTGGCACACGTTGACTCATGTCACCATTCACATAGACTTCATCAATTTCTTCTAAACCGGATAGCAATCGATCTCGCAAGCGGAGGATTTCTAAATTTTCTGTTTGCATTTCTAAACGCGCAAGTCTAAAAGCCTCACCCATGCCGACTATTTGGTGTGTTGCGAGCGTGCCTGAACGCATGCCGCGCTCATGCCCGCCACCGTGCATCTGTGCTTCGATACGAATGCGCGGTTTACGGCGAACATATAAAGCACCAACCCCTTTAGGCCCATAGGTTTTATGTGCTGAGAAGCTCATTAAGTCCACAGGTAGCGTTTCTAAATCGATGGCTACTTTTCCTGTCGCTTGCGCAGCATCTACATGGAAAATGATATTGTTCTCACGACAGATATTGCCAATCGCGGTGATGTCCTGAATGACGCCGATTTCATTGTTGACTAACATGACGGAGGCTAAGACGGTATCTGGGCGAATTGCCGCTTTGAATTTTTCCAAATCAATTAAGCCGTTGGGTTCGGGTGCGAGATAGGTCGCAGTGAAGCCTTGGCGCTCTAAATCCCGCACTGCATCGATGACCGCTTTATGTTCAGTTTGTACAGTGATGATGTGCTTGCCTTTGGTACTGCTATAAAAGTTTGCTGCGCCTTTGATGGCAAGGTTATTGGATTCGGTTGCGCCAGAAGTCCATACAATTTCTCGCGGGTCGGCATTCACCAGCTTTGCAACTTCATCACGTGCTTCTTCAACAGCTTGTTCTGCAGTCCAGCCGAAAGAGTGGCTGCGGGAGGCTGGATTACCAAAATGTTCCGTAATGTACGGAATCATTTTTTCAGCAACGCGCGGATCAACCGGCGTGGTGGCTGAGTAATCAAGATAAATTGGGGTATGTACGGTCATATTGTTCCTGTAGCACTTTTTTACTTAAAATTTTGATGACTTCTTATACTGCAATCGCGGTCAGTTGGCGTAATCGCTGAACTTCAGTTTTCAAGGTTGTAACCAAATCATTTAATTGCTGATGAGTATTACTTGCACCAAAGCTCACACGAACAGCACCCCTTGCGATGTCTGGTGACACCCCCATTGCCATGAGTACATGACTCGGTTCGGTGCTGTCGCTAGAGCATGCTGATCCGCTAGCAACAGCAAATCCTTTTCGATCTAACGCCATGACGAGCGTTTCGCCCTCAATTTCATTGAAAGCAAAAAAACTGGTATTCGTTAAACGATTGCTTTTATTCCCAAAAACATTGGCACCCATCGCTTTTAGCTCAACCTCTAGGGTGTCGCGAAGTTTTTTAGTGGTTTCGGCCCGTGTTTCCAACTCATTTTTCAGGAGTGCGCAGGCCGCGCCAAAGCCAACAATAGCCGCGACATTTTCAGTACCGCTTCGCAATCCTTTTTCTTGGCCGCCACCATGCAATAGAGGGCGAATATCGACGCGTTTATTCAAAATTAAAGCGCCAGCCCCTTGTGGGCCATTCACTTTGTGCGAGGAGACGGTCATGGCATCTACACCAAGAGTTTCAAAGCTAAGCGGAATTTTCCCAAGCGCTTGCACGGCGTCAGTATGGAATAAAGCCCCTTTTGATTTTGCAATTTCAGCCAGCATTGCAATCTCTTGAATCACGCCAGTTTCGTTATTCGCAAGCATCACGGAAACTAAGCTAGTCGGTTTTTCTAGAGTGACTTCCAGCCCTAATGGGTCAATTTTACCGAAATGATCTGCCGCAACGATTGCAACGCGATAGTTTTGTGAACGCAATGCAAAAGCGGGCCTGGTCACAGAGGGGTGCTCAATGGCACTCACTGCAATTTGATGACTGACATCATGATTAGAGGTTATGCCGTTAATGGCGAAATTATTAGACTCTGTCCCGCCGGCAGTAAAGACGACTTGTGACGGGTGCGCGCCGGTGGCTTCAGCAACCTGTTCTCGCGCTTGATCTAAGGCTTGGCGTGCGGCACGGCCATACAAGTGGCGACTAGTCGCATTGCCATATTGATTAGAAAAGTAAGGCAACATCACTTCGAGCACTCTAGGGTCGACGAGCGTGGTGCCATTGTTATCTAAATAAATGTGCTGATGCGTCATTAATTAGTCCAACATTGCTTCAGCGCTGAAATCTTTTTTCACATTAAAAGCAATTGGTTTGTGCTCGCCTTTGGAGCGAGCTTCATTACTAGCCACCAGGTCTGCCAAGGAGATGCCTGCAAGATATTCTAGAATTTTTACATTGAGACTAGACCATAAATCATGGGTCATACAGCGCCCCTCATCGTGGCAATTTTCGTTTCCGCCACATTGTGTCGCATCAATTAACTCGTCTACTGCGCTGATAATTTCTGAGATGGATATCTTGTCTAATGTTTTGGCAATACGATATCCCCCGCCTGGACCCCTAACACTTTTAACTAAGCCGCATCTGCGAAGACGGCTGAATAGTTGCTCTAGATAAGACAAGGAAATGCTTTGGCGCTCACTGATCCCAGCTAAAGTCACTGGCTTGTCAGCCTCGTTGATTGCGAGGTCTAACATGGCGGTGACTGCAAATCGACCCTTGGTGGTTAATCGCATTGCTTATTTCCCTATGAATTAGATACGTTAGTGATTGATGAGCTTTCTCATCAATAAAAGAATGGTAAACTTTATAATAACCTAACACTTTAGTCAAGTATTATTCTGGAGCGCTTATGGTGTTTTTAAGATTGAGACGAGTTCTTTGAGGCCTCAAATCTACAACACCATGCCATCATATTTCTATATACTTGTCATCAAAATGTAACAATCATATGATTTATAAAATGTTATATTCTCGCATGTTGTAGTTAGGCATTTAAAATAAGGCAAAGGGAGTTGTTGAATGAAGTCTACTAATGATGATTATATTCAAAAAGCAAAGGGCTTGAGTCAAGAAGAGCGTGATCGTCTGCTTTCACGTATGGTTGGAAAATTACCAAAGCGCTTACAAAAAGAAAAATTAACGCCTGATGAAGCGATTGCAATTCAACTGGAAGTTGAAGAGGAACAGTTGCAAGAGTGGCGCATCAATATGGCTGCAATAAAAGAGAAAGCAGAAAAAGCAAAAGCAAAAGCAGATGAAAAAGAAGCGAAAGCTAAATCTGTTAAAAAAGCACCTGAGAAAAAAGTAGCGGTTGCTAAGCCAAGTCTTGCCACAGCAAAAACCGCTGTAGCAAAAACAACAACAGTTAAGTCAGCTGTCAAAGCTAAACCTGATGTAAAAACGGCTGCTAAAACGACTGCAACAGCTAAGAAGTAATGAAAACGTTTTTAGTCGCCAATCCTAAAGGCGGCAGTGGTAAAACTACGCTCGCGACCAACTTAGCTGGTTACCTTGCCAGCAGCGGGCGTCACGTTGCGCTTTCTGATATGGATAGACAAGAGTCATCTCTTGGATGGCTTGAGCGCAGGTCAGTAGAATTGCCAATCATCTATGGCTTAAATGGTAGAAGTGGGCATTTGAATAGTATGAGTGCCCATATGAATGTGATTGACTCTCCGGCTGGCTTGAGGGGTGACAAGCTTAGTGAGGCAGTTAAAGCCGCAGATTGGGTGATCGTGCCCATGCAATCTTCCTCCTTTGATATCAATGCAACCCAGGACTTCTTGGAAGTACTTAGGGAAGAGAAGTCGGTTCGTAAGGGTAAAGCATTCGTTGCAATGGTTGGGATGCGCGTTGACCGAAGAACAAAGTCTGCGGCTAGGCTGGAGCAATATTTAGCTGAGGCAGATTTTCCAGTAAAAGCTTACTTGTCGGACGCACAAATTTATCAGCATTGTGCAGAGGTTGGGGCAACTATCTTTGATATGCCTGCTTCAAAAGCCAATAAGCATATAGCCCAATGGGCAGATTTATTAAACTGGCTAGACATCTACAAGCTTTAATCCACAATTCTAGAGATTCAATATTCTATGCATGATTAATAAAGCATAGAATGTCATGTTTTCGTAACAATTCTAAGTTTAAATGGTGAATAATTTTGTCGGCTAGTTATAAATTGAATACACAACATTTTGTTAATCGTGAGTTGGGCCTTCTTGCATTCAATAAGCGTGTGCTTGCACAGGCTGAAGATGACCGCGTTCCCTTGCTCGAGCGTTTGAAGTTCTTATGCATTTTTAGTAGCAATATGGATGAGTTTTTTGAGGTCCGTCTTGCAGGTGTTAAGCACCAAATTAAGCTAAATGATAAGCATGCCGGACCTGATGGTCTTAGTCCTAAACAGGTCTTTGATCAGGTGGTGATAGAGGCCCATGCCCTAATCGCTCATCAATATAAAATTCTCAATGAAGTTGTATTGCCTAAGTTAGCGCAAGAAAATATTCATTTCTTAAGGCGTGCAAGTTGGAATGATATTCAACGCGCATGGATATCTGAATATTTCTTTCGTGAATTAATGCCAATTCTTACGCCGATTGGTTTAGATCCAGCGCATCCATTTCCGCGAGTTTTAAATAAAAGTTTAAACTTTGCAGTGGAGCTAGAAGGCAAGGATGCTTTTGGACGAAATTCAGGTGTAGCCGTTGTGCAAGCCCCCCGTGCATTACCGCGTGTGATCAAACTCCCCCCCGAAATTGCTGGGGGTCAAAATGGATTTGTTTTCCTATCTTCAATTTTGCATGCGCATGTGCATGAATTGTTTACCGGCATGACGGTTAAAGGCTGTTACCAATTCCGTGTGACTCGAGACACGGAACTTTCACTCGATGATGAAGATGCAAAAGACCTTCGTGTCGCGCTTCAGGGTGAATTGTCTCATCGCCAGTTTGGCGATGGCGTCCGTTTAGAAGTGGCGGACAATTGTCCACCAGAGATGACGGCCTTTTTGCTTGGGCAGTTTGGGCTCACGAAAGATGATTTATATCAAGTAAATGGGATTGTTAACTTAGTACGATTGATGCAGATTCCAGATTTTGTTGATCGTCCAGATTTGAAATTCTTGCCTTACACTCCCAGTCAGCCTAAAGAACTACACAAAGACAGTGATATATTTAAAGCGATTCGTAAGCAAGATATTTTATTGCACCATCCCTATCAGTCATTCAACCCTGTGATTGATTTTATTACACAGGCAGCTGAAGACCCAGACGTATTGGCGATCAAGCAAACTTTTTATCGCACCAGTGCGGACTCCAAATTAATGACTGCATTGATTGTGGCTGCTCAAAGCGGTAAAGAAGTGACAGTGGTGGTTGAGCTGTTCGCCCGTTTCGATGAGGAAGCTAATATTAATTGGGCTGCAAAATTAGAAGATGCTGGCGCTCATGTGGTTTATGGGGTTGTTGGACATAAAACCCATGCAAAAATGGCCATGGTTGTGCGAAGAGAGGATCAAAAGCTTCGCCGTTATGTTCATCTTTCAACCGGTAACTATCACCAAAGAACGGCTAAGCTATATACCGATTTTGGTTTGTTAACATCTAATGAAGAGATATGCAAAGATGTAAATGATGTGTTCGCTCAACTAACTGGCTTGGGTAAGTCTAATAAGCTCAATCATCTATGGCAATCACCATTCACGCTTCATAGCAATTTAATCAAAGCAATCGAGCAAGAAGCCGAAATTGCAAGGTCTGGGAAAAAAGCGCACATCATTGCCAAAATGAATGCTTTGTTAGATGCTGACGTTATTCGTGCTTTATATGAAGCATCGACTGCTGGCGTTCAAATAGATTTATTGGTGCGAGGCGTTTGCGCACTCAAGCCTGGCATTCCAGGTGTTTCAGAAAACATTCGCGTTCGCTCAGTGGTTGGTCGGTTCTTAGAGCATACCCGTATCTTTTATTTCCATCATCATGGCGAAGACCACCTTTATCTGTCGAGCGCTGATTGGATGTATCGTAATTTCTTTAAACGAATAGAAGTTTGCTTTCCGATATTGGACCCTAAAGTTAAAAAACGGGTCATGAGTGAAGGGCTTGAGATTTATCTAAAAGACAATTTGAACGCATGGGAAATGAATGCAGATGGCCAGTACCATTTGCGCCCAAGACGCGGCCTACCTCTAAGCGCTCAGCAAAGTTTGATGCAAGATTACGGACAGCCTTTCTAGTAAAGGCATCTAATCTCAGAGGATTAAGCCTGGCTTAGCACTTAAGCCAGGTTCAGCGTAATGTTAATGTCTTTCCAGTAGCCAACTTCTGCGATTAACTCAGCTTGAGTGAGTGGGTTTTCAGACAACCATTTCTGTTCTACATCTAAACCAAATCCTAATTTTGACCAAGCTAGATTTAATTCCGGCGGTTGGATGTCTTGTCTATTGCGGTGAAATAGAACAGCTAAACGGAATATCATCGATAAAACACAGAGGTCTTCACTTACTAGGGGCATTGGAAGTTTAGCTAGAGAGCGGCGCTGTGAGCGCACAAGAAATCCAATCGTTTCTTGTTCCATTTTAGAAAAGCCTGGCATATCTGCATTCTCAATAATGTATGCAGAGTGTTTGTGATATCCACTATGCGCAATCGAAATACCAATTTCATGTAACTGGGCAGACCAAGTAAGGTATTGTTTAGCAACATCAATATCCATCGAGAGCTTGTTTTCTACTGAGGTCAATAGATTTATTAAAAGATCTTTAACGCGTTTTACTTGGGCTTTATCAACATGATAGCGTCGCATAAAACTGTTGACTGTCGCTTGGCGAGTGTCTTGATGTTGCATACGACCAAGAAGTTCATAGAGTACGCCTTCACGCAGTGCACTATTCGCTACGGTTAAACTTTTAATATCAAGCTCCTCGAAGGCGGCAAGCATAATCGCGAGCCCCCCTGAAATAACGCTTGCACGATCAACGCTAAGACCATTCAGTTGAATTTTCTTGAATTCTTTGGCCTTGATTAAGATTTGACGAAGTTCTCTTAATCCTTCAATCGTGACATCTCCATTGGTGATGTTATTAAGACGTAAAACTTCTCCAAGTGAGCGTGCGGGTCCTGAAGAGCCGACGGCTTCTTGCCAATTTTTAGAATTAAAAGTTTTTGAAATGCTTTGAATTTCAGCTGCGGCTGAAATTCTAGCTTTCTCAAAAGCGGCTTCCGTAATTTTTTCATCGGGAAAGAATTTAAGACTGTAGCTCACACAGCCCATATATAAACTTTCCATGTGAATAGGCTCAAGCCCTTCACCAATAATAAATTCGGTCGAGCCCCCTCCAATATCGATTACTAAACGTTTGTGATCGGCTTTAGGCAAGCTATGGCTTACGCCTACAAAAATCATTCTTGCTTCTTCACGGCCGGCAATGATTTCGATAGGAAACCCTAACGCCTCTTCAGCAGCCTTTAGCAATTCAGGAGCATTTTTAGCAACGCGAAAAGTATTTGTAGCTACGGCACGTACCGCTTTGATTGGGAGTCCACGAAGACGCTCTCCAAAACGTTGTAAGCATTCGATTGCCCGTTTTTGAGTTTCTTTATCTAGTGTTTTGTCTTCGGATAACCCAGCCCCTAGCCTGACTAATTCACGCATGGAATCGTGAAAAATAAGGTGGTCATCAACAACTTTTGCCATTTGTAATCTAAAGCTGTTTGACCCTAGATCTATAGCGGCAATTTCTGAAAACGGAATATTGGTATTGGACAAAACTTACCTTTTTAATAATAGCTAATTACTTAAAACGAGAATTAAAGTTAGACACTCTAGGTGACAACTTCATGTTTTATTTCAGTCCTTAGTTGTTGAATGAGCGCTTATAATTTCTTAAAAGCATCGACATCAAATGCTTTACCAACGTCCGCATCTGACTCAACATCGGCACCTAGTTTATTCAATTGCGCCATGACCTCTTGTAATTTCAAGTCCTGGGCTGCTGCATGGTCAAGCAGTGCATGAATGGCTTTTGTCATTGGATCATTAGCATTATCACTAATTGCATAAGCTGAAAAACCTATTTTTTCAGCCATCTCATCGCGTTGTTTGTTTGTTTCAGGCTCAATAATTCTTGCTGGGATGCCTACCGCAGTGGCATTTTCCGGGACGTCCTTGACTACTACTGCATTAGAGCCAATTTTTGCGCCTTTGCCAATGGTAATGGGCCCGAGCACTTTTGCACCCGCACCGATGACTACCCCTTGTTCTAGTGTGGGATGACGTTTGCCTTTATTCCATGACGTGCCGCCTAGAGTTACTCCGTGATACAAGGTGCAATCATCATTAATGACGGCTGTTTCACCAATGACAACACCCATGCCATGATCAATAAAAACTCTGCGTCCGATCGTGGCACCTGGATGAATTTCGATACCCGTCAGCCAACGGGAAATATATGAAATAAAGCGCGCAATCCAAAAAAAGCGTTTACGCCATATCCAATGTGAAAGGCGATGAATAATGAGCGCATGAACGCCGGGGTAGGTCGTAATAATTTCTAGGTGAGTTCTTGCAGCAGGGTCACGCTCAAATACGACTGCGATATCTTCTTTAATTTGATTAAACATTGTGATCTACTCTTCTTCGCTAAAGCTTCGCGGTTTTTGGGTAAGTTTTAATATACCACGCAAAATGTTGACTTCTTCTTTTTCTAAGCTCGCCCTTGCATAAATTCGGCGAACACGTTGCATCAGTTTCTTAGGTTCTTTAGGATTCAAAAAACCAATTTTAATGAGGGTGTCTTCAAGATGCTGATAAAAGCCTTCAACTTCATCACTCGTCGCTAGTGGCACATTATTACTGATGCCTTCAAGAGCATTTTCGTTCTCTGACATTCGGAGTTCGTAACACATCACCTGAACGGCTGCGGCAACATTGAGTGATGAGAAATCAGGATTGGTTGGAATCATTGCCAGCAATTGGCAAAGGTCTAACTCTCGGTTAGAGAGGCCGCTCATTTCTGTTCCAAATACCAAGGCAACAGCTTGTTCATTTTTTGCTATCTGGGCTGCACGAGTCGCGGCTTCACGCGCTGAAATTAATTCATGTGAAAGTTGGCGTTTACGTGCGCTCATGCCAATTGCAACTACACAACCAGTTAATGCTTCCTCTAAGGTATCGCAGACCACAGCGTTTTCTAGCAGGTCGACAGCCCCGCACGCTAAAGCATTTGCTTCGTTATCAGGAAAATGTTTAGGTTGCACCAAATAGAGTTGGCTTAAACCCATGGTTTTCATTGCTCGTGCTGCTGCACCAATATTGCCAGGATGGCTGGTTTGGCACATCACAATACGGAAATTATTTAACAAGTTAAGTTTGGAAGTCATAGCATAAAGCATTAAAATGCTATTTTAACAGCTCTTTAATCATGCCTCATGTAGTTTTGCTACACAAATGTCTTAGATGACTTTGGGCAACAATGGAAAATTTTATGCATCCAATGCTAACGAATGCGGTTAAAGCCGCGCGCCGTGCTGGCACAATCATCACTCGAGCCTCGCAAGATGTAGGTTCGATTAAAGTACATAGTAAAAACTATAACGACTTTGTCAGTGAAGTTGACCATGCAGCAGAGCGCGCGATTCTGGAGACTCTGCAAGAAGTTTATCCAGACCATGGCTTTTTAGGTGAGGAAAGTGGCCATGACCGTACCGACGCAGAGCATGTATGGATTATTGACCCATTGGATGGAACAACTAATTTTTTACATGGCTTCCCGCAGTATTCTATATCCATTGCTTTGATGAGCCGTGGTCAGCTCGAGCAAGCGGTGGTATATGACCCCAATCGCAATGACTTATTTACAGCGACGCGTGGTCGAGGTGCATTTTTAAACGACAAGCGTATTCGTGTGAGCAACCGTGCTAAGTTGCAAAGTGCAATGGTGGGGACAGGATTCCCATTCCGTGATTTTAAGCATCTAGATACTTATCTTGCTATGTTTAAAGACATGATTAAAAATACCGCTGGCCTTCGCCGTCCTGGTTCAGCTGCGCTTGATTTGGCCTACGTTGCTGCAGGTTGGTTCGATGGCTTCTGGGAAATTGGTCTTTCCAAATGGGACATTGCTGCAGGGGCTCTTTTGGTGCAAGAGGCTGGCGGAATTGTAGGAGATTTTGAAGGTAACGAAACTTGGATTGATACAGGCAATATCGTTGCTGGAAACCCCAAAGTGTTCGCCCAAATTTTACAATTATTAACACCACATTTGACCGATGATTTAAAATCAAAATACAAAGAAATTATTGCTGATTGAATGTAATTTAAGACCAAAGGTAGCGCCATGAAGAAAGTGACAAAAGCAGTTTTCCCAGTTGGAGGTCTTGGTACCCGCTTTTTACCCGCGACAAAGGCCAATCCAAAAGAAATGTTACCTATTATTGATAAGCCTTTAATTCAATATGCGGTTGAAGAAGCCATTGATGCTGGGATTACAGATCTGATTTTTATTATTGGACGACATAAACGTGCAATTCCAGATCACTTTGACATGGCTTATGAATTAGAAAATGAGCTTGAGCGTAACGGTAAAACAGAACTTCTTAAAATCGTCCAAAACATTATTCCTAAGCATGTGAATTGCATTTATATTAGGCAAGCTCAGGCGTTAGGCCTTGGGCACGCGGTTCGGATTGCTAAACCAGTGGTGAATGATGAGCCATTTGCGGTGTTGCTGGCTGATGATTTGCTTGATGGTCCAGTGCCAGTCATGAAGCAGATGGTAGAAGCTTATGATTATTATCGTTGCTCTTTGTTAGGGGTACAGAATGTGCCTCGTGAGCAAACTAAGAGTTACGGTATTGTCGCAACGACGCCAGTCAATGAACAAATTGAGCAAGTGTCTGGCATTGTAGAAAAACCAAAACCAGAAGATGCGCCTTCAACATTAGGGGTTGTTGGCCGCTATATTTTAACGCCAAGAATCTTTCATCATTTAGACCGTGTAAAACCAGGCGCTGGTGGTGAGATTCAATTGACTGATGGTATATCTGCTTTGTTGGCAGAAGAGCAGATTTTGGCGTATCGATATGACGGGGTGCGTTATGATTGTGGCTCTAAAGCTGGCTACATGGAAGCTACGGTTCGTTTAGGGCTGCGTCACCCTGAAGTGGGACCGGACTTTAAAGCACTTCTTGAACGCATTGTGAATGAAGAAAAGTTTAAGTAAGTATTAATCCACATCATAAAAAAAGCCCAGTTTTTACTGGGCTTTTTTTATGATGTTTCTTGATTAAGTTGAAGTGTGCGCAAGGTTCTTGTACGCACTTCTTTTAAAAGCTCAGGATCATCAATCAGTGATTTCCCATAAGATGGCACCATGGTCCGCATCTTAGATTTCCATTCCAGGGTTTGTATACGATCACTAAAACAAAGTGAAATTACATCGGTCATTGCTTGGACGGAAGTTGATGCACCTGGCGATGCGCCTAGCAATGCAGCAATTGAACCATCTTTAGCGGTAACAATTTCAGTTCCAAATTCGAGTTTTCCACCTTTTTTGTGACATTTCTTGATGATTTGTACGCGCTGCCCTGCTTGCGCTAAATGCCAATCTTCAGTTTTTGCATTTGGAAAGTATTGTTGTAATGATTTGATCCGACTTTCAGGTGACTGGAATACTTCTCCTATCAAATATCGAGTCAGGCCCATGTTTCTGAGACTAGCAAATGCCATCGACTTTAAGTTATTCATTTTGAATGATTTAACCAAGTCTAAAAAGGAGCCTTTTTTAAGAAATTTTGTGGTGAATCCAGCATATGGGCCGAATAAAAGCGCCGGTTCCCCATCGATAATGCGGGTGTCTAGATGAGGGACGGACATCGGTGGTGCACCGATAGCGGCCTTGCCATACACCTTTGCATTGTGTTGTTTAATAATCTCTGGATTCTTGCAGACCAACCATAAGCCACTGACCGGAAATCCACCATACCCTTTACTTTCAGGAATGCCTGATTTTTGTAACAGGGGGAGGGCACCACCACCAGCTCCTAAGAATACAAATTTCGCTTTGATCGTTTTGGATTTTTTACTATCCAGATCGCGGACTTTGACGTTCCATATTCCACGTTTATCTTGCTTCAATTTGCTAACGCCATGACTAAGCGCTAACTCGATATTTTTTTTGCTTTGAAGATGGATGATGAGCCCTCTTGTTAATGCACCGAAGTCGACGTCAGTGCCGTAAGGGACTCTTGTTGCAGCCGCTGGATGATGGTCGCGACCATTCATAATTAATGGCATCCACTGTTTAAGCGTTTCAAAGTTTTCGCTATATTCCATATCTTGAAATAAGGGGTGCTGAACCAGATTGGTGTGGCGTTTTTTTAGGAACTCGACGTTTTCTTGTCCCCAGACGAAACTCAGATGCGGTGTGGCGTTGATAAAGCTTTTTGCTTTGAGTATGTTTTGTTCTACTAAGTATGCCCAGAATTGAAGTGAGGTTTCAAATGCAGCATTGATGGAAAGGGCGCGATCGATCGGAATGCTACCATCCTTATTTTGTGGGGTGTAATTAAGTTCGCAATAGCCTGCATGGCCAGTGCCTGCGTTATTCCAGCCGTCTGAACTTTCACCTGCAACAGTTGGAAGGCGTTCAACAATACTGATGCTTAGATTTGGATCAAGCTCCGTTAGCATTGCCGCTAGGGTTGCGCTCATGACGCCCGCGCCTACTAATAAAACATCGACTTGCTTTTCTGACATTAATCTCTATCCATCTGCGTTTAAAAAACTAGCGCATCATTAAGCGATGGCGCGGACAGGATGATAAGCGGGAATCTGCTCATTGTAAATTGTCCCGCCCGACATGCAGATGGGGCATGTTGCCCCATCTTGATTGACTGCTTTTTTATAATCAACTTAACTAATGGGTTGTTTCAGTTGTTCGAGGATAGCAGGATTTTCCAAAGTTGAAATATCAGAAGTAATTTCTTCCCCTTTGGCTAGACTGCGTAATAAACGACGCATGATTTTACCTGACCTTGTTTTCGGAAGATTGTCACCGAATCGAATATCATCAGGCTTAGCGATTGGGCCGATTTCTTTACCAACCCATTCTCTTAGCTCTGCAATAATCTTTTTGGCCTCTTCTCCCTCAGGGCGCTTGCCTTTGAGGACTACATAAGCCACGATCGACTCGCCTTTAATCTCGTGTGGCTTACCCACGACAGCGGCTTCTGCGACCAAAGGATTCGCGACCAATGCTGATTCAATTTCCATGGTCCCTAGGCGGTGACCAGAGACGTTGAGCACATCATCAATACGTCCCATAATGGTAAAGTAGCCGGTTTCAGCATCACGGATAGCGCCGTCACCAGCGAGGTACAATTTTCCGCCTAAGTCTTCAGGGAAGTAAGATTTAACGTAGCGTGCATTATCATTCCATATGGTGCGTATCATCGAAGGCCATGGGCGTTTGATGACCAATAAACCGCCCGTGCCCCAAGGGACTTCTTTGCCCGTTTCATCAACAACATCTGCTTGAATTCCAGGGAATGGCAAAGTGCAAGAGCCTGGGATGAGTGGGGTAACGCCAGGCAGCGGTGTAATGACATGGCCGCCAGTTTCTGTTTGCCAGAAAGTATCCATAATTGGGCAATGATGATTGCCGACTTCTTCGTAGTACCACATCCAAGCTTCTGGATTAATCGGTTCACCAACGGAGCCTAATAAACGTAAACTGCTTAAATCATAGTGCTTCGGATGGAGTTCGGGGTTAGTGCTTGATGATTTAATCAACGAGCGAATCGCAGTTGGCGCTGTGTAAAAAATACTGACTTTGTGAGCCGCAATCATGCGCCAAAAGCGACTCGCATCAGGGTAGGTAGGAATACCCTCAAACACGACTTGTGTGACCCCTAAAGCTAAAGGCCCATAGGCAACATAGGTGTGTCCTGTAATCCAACCTACGTCGGCGGTGCACCAAAAAACATCTTTGTCATTTGCATCGAAGGTCCAGCGCATGGTGTTCATTGCATGCAGCAAGAAGCCAGCAGATGAATGTTGTACGCCTTTTGGTTTGCCGGTTGATCCAGAGGTGTAAAGCAAAAAGAGTGGATGCTCCGCATTCACATAAACCGGTTCGCAGGTATTGCTCTGACCTTCGATTAAATCATCCCACCAAATATCATTTTTGTTTAATTCAATCGCTATGCCAGTCCGTTTATAAACAATAACCGTTTCAACCGTTTCGCAGCCTGGCATTGCAAGCGCTTCATCTACAGCGGTCTTTAATGGAAGTGCTTTCCCGCCTCGGAATTGCCCGTCAGCAGTGATGACCGCGCGGGCACTAGTATCTTGAATCCGTTCTTGTAAGCTTTTGGAAGAGAATCCGCCGAATACAACAGAGTGGGTAAGACCGAGTCTTGCGCAGGCTTGCATTGCGACAACCGCCTCAACGCCCATAGGCAAATAAATAATGACGCGATCGCCAGTATTAAGTTTTAGTGTCTTCAGACCATTGGCGAGTTTACATACGCGATGATATAGCTCTTGGTAAGTGACGTGGCTAACGGTACCATCATCTGCCTCAAAAATAATGGCAGTTTGATTTCCACGTGTCGCCAAGTGACGATCCAAACAATTATATGAAACGTTTAATTCACCATCACCAAACCAGCGATAAAAAGGGGCATTGGATTCATCGAGCGTTTCTGTGAAAGGTTTTTTCCAGTCAAGCAACTCTCGCGCTAATTCTGCCCAAAAGCTTTCATAGTCGTCACTCGCTTTTTTGCATAGCGCCTTATAACCATCCATGCCTTTTACGGCGGCATTTTTTTGTAGCGTCTCACTTGGTGTAAACACTCTTATTTCATGCATCACTGATTCGATCGAACTCATCCTTGCTCCCACTGATGTTTTATTATTGTTGTGATGTGTTATAAAAAATTACTTAAACTGCGGCCTCGGCGTTTATTGCAATGACTTTCTTTCCAACACTAATCATAGCGTTATTTCTATACTCCGGCATCAAATTAAAGTTGAGATACTGGTAGATGGAGGCATGGTGTTCACTGATGGTATCGCCAACGATCTGGAGGTACTCAAGCGTGGTTGGTAAGCGTCCGAGTTTGGCGCAGACCGCAGCAAGCT
>CAJBIA010000076.1 GCA_903953055.1 uncultured Methylophilaceae bacterium | reverse complement strand
CGTAGGGTATTTTAAGGTCAACACGATTGCGACGACTCCGTTTGTTATTGGAACGTCAACCGCAGGTGATACCGCTTTATTCACGGTTACGTATGTGGACCTGTTCAATATGCCCATAATCTTCGGGGCTGAAGACGTTTAATGCGTCGTCCACCTAAACCTAAGTAATTGATATTTTTATACCAGTAGGTCGGGAAATTCTCGACTTACTGGTATCATTTTAACACATTTAAGGAGGTTCAATACATCATGGCTAAAGAAAAAGAGGGTGCATTAAAGTTCATCAGTCCCAAGGGTCATATACGTGACCGCATCAAAGTTCATCAGACTCCCGAGATTCCCAAACAGGGAGCATTTATCAGTCTTAATGGATACCCGTTTCAAGTCACTCCCGAAAAGGAGATCGACGTCCCTCGTCCGGTTCGCTTGATGATGGACACTCTGAAGTATACGGACATCCTGAAAGACCCTGTGACGGGTGAGGAATACGAGCAAATTAGACAGCGTTATCCCTATACCCTTATTGCAGAAGATGTTGGGGAACCTGCTGGACCTCCGACTCCCAAAGTTGCTGCGGTTGATCCTAATACGGAGGCTGGTGCATAATGAATGGCCAACAGCTTATTGATGATCTCAGGACCTTATATCTTGATGATGTCGTTCTTCCTTATTTATGGAAAGACTACGAACTCCTCAAGGCCCTAAATCTTGCAGAACGTCAAGCAGCTCGTCGGGCTCTCCTTATTGAAGATAAAACTACTCCTGCCGATGACGCGGGTAATGCACTCACTTTGGTTACAATCGTACCCAATGTGGGTTCATACTCCCTTTCTCCCCTCATTCTCGAAATCAATAGGGTGAAACTGGCGACCATGCCTTATCCCCTTTCTCCGAAAACCAGGGACGACTTAGACAGTTCCTTGATCGGTTGGGAAGGCACTGCTGGTACCGCGGGGACAGCCGGCACAGCGGGTGGTGATCCTTTAATCTGGCCCTTCTGTTATATCGACGAAGTAGGAAACGAACTCACATTTGTCCGTCCGCCTACAATGACAGATGTAGCCAACCTCATAATCAATCGGCTTCCCCTTCGTGATTTCACGCTGAAGACTTCTCCAGAAATTGCCATTGTCCATCATTCTGGATTATTGCACTGGGCGGCACATTTAGCTTTTTCGAAGCCCGAAGCTGATACCATGAACCTCAATTTAGCAACATACCACGAAAAGAAATTTACAGAAATGTTTGGCCCTATGCCAGACGCCTATGAGGAGAAAATGCGACACGATCTTCCCCGGCGCCAGCGCATGAGACCACGACCTTTCGGCAGTTAAATAAGGAGGATATAAACATGGCTCTTGTCAGACTTAAAAGATTACTGGAAGACTTTGCCAATAACACCATCACTGAATTAAAGGTGGCTCTTGACAAGACTTCCGGTTCAAGTGGTACTAGCGCAAGCTCCGGTACCAGCAATTCTACAGCAGGAACCTCGGGTTCTGACGGTTCTTCTGGGACGTCCGGGACATCGGGTACTTCCGGATCGCGTGGCACAAGCGGTACTTCCTAATAAAACAGCACTTCCATAAGGAGGATATTACAATGAGTATAAAGAAATTAAAAATGCTTGAAGAGGATATATTAAACAGCACCACGTACCTTACCGGAT
>CAJBIA010000075.1 GCA_903953055.1 uncultured Methylophilaceae bacterium | reverse complement strand
TAACAGCGCGTATTTTTTGTAATTCAAATAGGTTGTCCAGCCTAGTATGGTGCCAAGAAAATGCACAACACATAAAGGCAGTTTTGCGAACATTTTTATCATAAATGTCACGGCTGCCTGCTTAAACATTAGAACGTCCCAAGTCGATCGAATGCGCTAAAGACTTCACTCGGCTCTGGTAAGCGGCCTTTACCCCCTAAATTGATGGCAAGTGCATTAGGGCCACCATAAGCGCCATTCAAATCAGGATGCGTATCTGTGAAGATGGCAATTGAAGGTACGTCCATCGCAACGGCTAAATGAATCAGTCCAGTATCCACGCCAATGGCTGCTTGGGCCCCAGCAGTAATATGCGCTAGCTCCGTAAGACTGGATTTTGGAAGTACAACAGCCTGTGGGACATGGGTTGCAATGATATTCGCCCGACCTTTTTCAGTGTCACTAGACCAAGGAAGGCAAAGGGTTACCCCCTGCTTCGCTAATAAGAGCCCCAGCGAAACCCAATGCCCCATCGGCCAAAGTTTTGAATCCCGGCTTGTTGCATGAAAAACCATGACGTATTTTTCTGGTAAGGGGATACCAATTTTTTTAATGAGTTCTGTTCTTGGCAATCCATAATTTGGCGCACTCGTCGGCGCTCTATAATTCAGCGCCAAAGCCGTTAATTGACGATTTTGATCAACCGCATGCTGCGCTCGTGAGACTGAAAAGCGCTTGTTATAAAAAAAGCCTGCTAGCCATTCTCTCGCAGTATTTGGGCCTTGACCATAGCGCTTTCCTTTTGCTATACATGCAATAAAGGCGCTTTTGAGGAGCGTTTGCGTATCGATAATGTAATCGTACTGATGGGCTTGTAATTGGCTTTTGAATTGTCCGATTTCACGCCAAGTTTTTTTGCTGAACAGATGCATACGCCAGCGACGTATCGCCAGTGGGATCACTCTACTAATTTGGGGGTTAAGCTTGAGCATGTCTGCAAAGCCTTCTTCAATGACCCAGTCAATTTGAGCATTAGGAAATGCTGCATGAATATCTGCAATGATAGGGAGGTTATGAATCACATCTCCCATTGATGAAGTTTTGACTATAAGGATTCTCAAGCGCGGTATTTTCCGTAAAAAGTTGCTAGATTAATAATGGTATTTTAACGCTTAAGATTCTTTAAGCGGGTAACGTTCTTTAAGTAATTCAAAAACCTGTTCAGCCGAGATTGAGTTCATGCAAGGAGATAAGCTCTTGCAAACTGATGCGTGGACAAGTTCACCAGTGCATGTGCAAGGCTTTGCTATAATAGTTTCGTTTTTTGCATAAATTGGGGCGTAATGACGTACACCATCCTCCACTCCAAATAAACCAATTACCTTCTTTCCAAGGCCTGCAGCGAAATGCAGTGGACCAGTATCGCCAGAAATAAGCAGTTCTGCTTGATTTAAAATTGCAAGAAAAAGTGACAGGTCTAAATTTGAAGGTAAGGAGAAAATGTTTTCATCTAACTGCTTTAAGGCTTTAATTAGAAGCTGCTCCCGCTCATTAGGACCTGCTGTAAAAGCTATGCTGTATCCGGCTTTGGTTGCTAATTGATAAAACTCATACCACTTTTTAATAGGCCATTCTTTTTTTTCTTGGGATGTGCCAATGTGACAAATGACGGTATGTTTTTCGAGGATGCTCTGGGCGGTATCTTTGAGTGATGGATCAGAGGCAATTTCCGTTTGCTCAGAGCCTTTATTATTGATTCCCCAGGCAGACTCTAATAATTGAAGATGTCGCTTCACCCATGATGCTGGCATTTTTATGATTTTTTCGGTTTTTGTATAAGCTATTTTTTGTAAAAAAGTAGGGGACTGCTCGATGGAGGCAATTCGATCTTTAGCACCAATCATAAGACTTAATATTGCGCCCCTATCATTTCCTCCAAAGTCCACTGATCGGTCAAACTTTTCGAGGCGTAATTGCTTGATGATAGGAAGGGTTTTAAGTAAATTCGCCCGACTTCGTTTCCTTGGAAGGATCCATACTTTTTTTACCCAAGGTAAATGAGAAAATAAAGGCGCAACTTCGCTTGGCAATAAAAGATGGATTTCATTTTCTGGCGATGCATTTTTGATGGCGAGTAATGCCGGGGTAATAAATACGGCATCCCCAAGATATTTAAACTGAATCGCAAGAAACTTAGTTTTTTTTTGAATCATGTGCGTTTATTTATTTTTATTCGATAGCATCATTAGTTTTAAATAGCGATAGTAGGTCGTTTGTGCATTGGATAGGGCGAGTATGAAACCCATTTTTCCATCTAGGAATCCTAACCTTAATAGGTAGGTCCTAACAAAAGCCCATGAGGAGTGGCGCAATGCTTTCGATAAAGAGCTTTGCTCTCCTCTGGCATATGCCATTGCCGCCCCATCGCTTGAATAACGATCCATTTTTGAAAGCACATCTTCTAAATTGCTATAGCTAATATGAATGATGGGGTTGTTTAGAGTGCTTATTTGCCCATCAAATATTATTCGCTCATGGAGCATGTCATTGCTAAACTTTGCCTGATTTTGATGCGGGTTAATATGCTTCGGGTTCGGAATCAATCGCAATACATAATCTGGCCACCATCCACTATGATTAATAAATTGGCCACAAAAGCTCGAATGTCGAGGGATGCGAAAAGCGGTATCTGTTTTGCTTAATTTGATGATTTTTAGAATTTCATTTTGAAGTACTTTTGAAACTCTTTCATCTGCATCTATGGATAGCACCCAGTTGCAAGTGGCTAATGCGAGCGCGCGATTTTTTTGAACACCAAAGCCTGGCCAGTCTTCAGTCACGATAATTTGGGCGCCAAAGGATTTACATATTTGAACGGTATCATCTGTGCTTCCTGAGTCAACCACAATAATTTCGTCTGCCCAACTTACGGAAGATAGGCATTCGTGTATGGCTTGTTCTTCATTTTTAGTAATGACTATGACTGAAATAGACATGATTAAAGATTACTCTTTTTTGTATGCACTTAATAAAATGCCTGCAATCACACAATAGAATCTTCCTTCGCCCGCATCTAAAAGTAATGAATTGAAAAATGAGCCAATAAAAATAGTGAGAATTAGACCTCTTAAGGTAATTTGATATTGCATGTTGTCTAGCCTGTAGGAAACTCGCCAATGTGTGAACCAAAAGAGCATTAAGACCAATAAGCCTATGATTCCAATTTCTTCTGTAGTAAGTAAAAATTGGTTATGTGGATTAGGAACATAGTCGCGTCCTGTTTTTTGAGTCTTTGCCAAATTGCGATATT
>CAJBIA010000074.1 GCA_903953055.1 uncultured Methylophilaceae bacterium | reverse complement strand
ATTTTGATGCGTGCAATGACCGCATTGTAATTTTCGTTAATAAATTTCACATATTCTTCAATTTGGACCATCGTTCCATTTTTTCTAAAACGGATTCCAGCGCCATCTTTAAATATCTCAAAGTGAATATCACTCACCCCGGTATCAACCGCGGTGGTCATAATATCCTCAACGGCATTAATGACATCGCCGCTTAAATTAATGATATTTTTCTTATCTTCCTTACGGCGATTGTAGGTCGCTGGCTTACCATCAAGTGAGATGACCACCTCTGGAATGCCTGGCAATTGAAGCTGTGGAAGCTTAGCGGCTTCTGACTTAAGGGATTTTGAGGGCTTACTCTCTTCGACTAATGGCGGATCCGCAACTGCTTTTTCATTACCCTTATCTAAAGTCTGCATGAGCAGATTTATTGAGATGAACTTAGCTGATACTTTTCGACCAGTGAGTAAATTTAAATTTTTCAGAGAATTTAATCCACTGGGCGCACATACCCCAATGTCAATGCTAATTCCATCATCCCCAATAGGCACTAATCCATTTTTAATACAGAACGCATAGGGGAAGTTTTTAATGTAGGGTTTCATGGGCTTAACATTTGATGCCACCAAAATGCCATACTTTTTTTCTAACGCCTTGAGCAGCTTTTGCTCAGAAACCAAGCCATCTTTCTGAATTAAATCATAAAGGCTATCGCCAGTATTTTTCACGTGCGATGCGATTCGATCAAAATCAACCGCTTCAACAATGCCCAGATCTAAGCAAACGTGCGCTAGCTCATCCTTTAAGTGCAGAATAATCTCTTCGTTACCCATTAACTAAAGTACTCTCGGTGCAAGGAAAATATAAAGTTGATCTTTATTTTTCTTATCAGTCTTACTCTTGAATAAATTACCAATGAATGGCAACTTACTCAGGACAGGAACCCCGTCCTCACTTGCAGTAGACTCCGTTTTATTAATACCGCCAATCATCGCCACTCCGCCATCTTTGATCAATAGTTTAGTTCTTAAATTCTTAGTTGAAATCGCCGGCGGAATGTTCACATTAGGCGTTCCCAAAGGAGTGTCTTTATTGACATTAATATCCAAATAGACATTACCATCCCCAATAATCGACGGTCTCACTTGTAATTGAAGGGCCGCGGTCTTGAATGAAATAGAAGGTGGAGACCCAACTGCTGAGATCGTACTATAAGGAACCTCTTGACCATCCGTAATCGTCGCTTGTTCATTATCAATAATGAAGAGTTTAGGATTAGAAACAATTTTGATCAGACTTTCTTGCTGCATCGCTTGAAGTTCCACCCTAAGCGCAGTGCTTGCACCGGCAAGGGTTAAGGCTAGCCCTCCTAATGGGCTACCAATACTATTGTTTGCGCCAGTGCCAGAAGTGCCGCCTGTAATGTCTGAGCTCGTCGCAACCTTATCTATCGTCCCCGTGATTGTTCTGGTTCCCAAAATCCCTGTTTTGCCTGTATTAAAAACTCCTACGCGACTGCCTAACTGCGCTTGAAAATCATCCGTGGCTTCCACAATAAAGACGTCAACTAGGACTTGTTTAGTCGGCCTATCTAAATTGGCGATCGCAGTTTTAATCCATTCCATGTCACTGCTACTTGCCTGAATAATAATTGAGTTGGTTCTTGCATCGATCACAAAGGTTGCCCGCGCTGAGTTGGCCTGAGTGCTCTGCGTTCCACCCGCATCAAGCGAAGCCACTACATCCTTTAACTGAGCGGCAAGAATGTCTGGTTTGGTGTAATAAAGTCTGACAATCGCAGTAGTTTTAGTATCTAGGTTGTTATAGGCTTTAAGAAGATTCTTTTTTGCAGAAATCGCTTTGAGCATCGACTCACTCTGGCTTGTCGAAAAATCTTGTGCATGCACTGTCACAACATTGCCATCCTGATTAACTTCGCTAATCAGATTTTTACTCTTGAGTACAATATCTAATGATTCTATCCAACTCACATCCTTAATGTTGAGCGTGATGTCGCCCTTAACTTCATCACCCAATACAAAATTGATACTCGTTAATCGATTCAGCAATTCAAAATAATTTCGGAGTGGGACCACATTAAACTCTGCGGAAATAGGAAAGTCCTTCCAGCGACCGTCTTTAAACTTAACGCCATCTTGCTTTCCCTTGATTTCGACGAAGTTGCGAAGCGTGTTTGTCTCATCAAGCGTAATTTCTTTCGTCCGGGTAATGTCGGTATCATCAACACGGTCTTGATTTTGAAGATTCACCACATCATCTCTGGTTTTTTTGGAGCTAGCTTGCACATCCCCTTTAACAACACTAGCCGGTGGCATACAACCTGCAAGACTTAACAGCGCGAACAGCAACAAAAACTTTGTAGGTTTCATGGCAATAACTCTTCCCCAACGTGGGTTTTAAATGATTTTTTTGAATTGGTAATGACATACCCTGGAATGATTTTTCTAATACGCAGTAGGGGTGAAATTTTTTCACCCTCTTTAAAAACTTTTGACTCGCCCGTAGGGAGCGAAACGACACAGTATCGTTGATGCTTCGAGTAAATAATGCCAGATAAGAAATAACCAACTAATCTTGGCTCAACCAATTTTCCATCGACTTTACCTGTTGAAATCATCTCAGTTCTAATTGGTTCTGGTGATTGAAATGGATCTTTTTTGATCATGGGTTCATTTGTCTCAACAGGCTGAGCTGGCTTTGTATCAGCTTGAACGAATGCAGCCCTGATCATTTTCCAATCGCCATCATTTCCATATTCAAATTGGCCCATCGTCTTATTTTCAGGCTTGATCACTGGTAAATTTAAATTTAACGGGCGTGAAAACTTTAAACTCAAAGCAACATGCAGTGAGCCATCTTCTTTAACTTTACTCAGCTTCAAACTTTCTAACTCGGTTGCACCGATGAATTTATTGACCCCTCTCGTAAATCGATCAATATTCGCATAAGTGCCGGCAGCCTCAATTTCTACTAACGCATCTTTATTAACGAGATTGCCATCATTGGAATTGAGCCTAATTAACTTTAAGTTATTTTCAGAAATTGCGGTACTTAATGCGCTGGCTAATTCTGATCGACTTTTAGGACTCGATTTCAGATCTAAAAAATATTGATTATTATTTTTTACGAGTGTTTTAAAGTTAGTTTCAAGTACTTTTCTGTCTTGCTCAATCTGATGTAATTGTTGTTCAGTCGTCTGATAACTATCATAGTTTTCATAGATGTTAACCATCATATAAATGAGATAGATAGACGTCAACGCAGCAAGCACCGTCAATGATAATGTCAATTTTGAATCTTCAAGTCCACTTCCATCTAGTGAGAATTTGAAATTAAGTGTTTTTTTGAGATCCATCTTATTCAACCTGATAAGTGATTTTAGACAACTGATACATGTCTTCTCGATTAGTTTCAACTGCCATCAGTTTTACGTTTTTAAAGATGCTCGACATATTATTCATTGTTGTTGATACTAAGGAAGCATCAAGAGCCTTTAAAGTGATCTCTGACGACAATTTCCTTTTTTGGGAAACATCAATGACGTAGACCCCTGATGGCAATTCTTGCAAATAAGACAAATTAAGTATCTTTTGATTTGTTTTGCCTATCTTCTCTAACAAATGCTTAGAGGCATCAAAATCCTCTTTAATCCCTTTAAATTCATTTTCAGCAGCAAATTTCCTCAACTGCAAATCTTCAGCTTCCTGAGATGAAGGAAAAGTAGTGGCAAGATAAAAATATACGCCAAGAAGTAATAACATAAAAACTGAAGAATATGTCGCAAGCTGAACCATCTTGCTACCCGTTTCAATTTTTAACTTTTCTTTTTCAACCATCTCCTTGCGATTAGGCAGAAGATTGATATTTGCAACAGCAGTAATGAATTTATAGTATCCAAATATATCTAGCCGTCTAGTCGCAAGGCCTAGCGCAACCGTTAATGAAGATAAATTCTTTTCAGATTCAACTCTAGACTGAAGCTGCGCAGGAATATGGATATGGTCAAGAGGATTAAGTGGCACAACCTTGTATTCAACAACCTCCCTTTTAAGGCCTTCATAGATCAATTCAAAATTCGGCAAGGAACTGACCAAATTAATTTTTTCAATGCCAGCAGCACCACTTTGCTTAATAAATGATGCAACCGATGCTCTAATCTGAGACCCTATACGATTAAAAACTTCCTCGGTTAAATCTGCGCCACCTTTTTTCAAGGCCAGCAAATCATTTTCCGCGACAAAGATGTCATAGATAAACGGCAGATTTTCGTAAACAAAAACAGCATAATTTTCTTCGCCGCTAATTTCAAAGAAAACATTCAACGCTGAGGACTCATCATCAGCAAATGTTTTCATAATGTTTCTTAAAGCAAAGCAACGAACGTCAACGATAAGAGGTTCAAATCCTGCTTTACGAACTAGATCACAATAATGTTCAATTTCATCAATACGAGAAGCAACAAAAAGAATCGACAGCTGATTTTTTTCCAAATCCTTTTTAATGATTTGCCAGAAGATTGAATATTCGTTGAAGTCTCCAGGAATGCTAATCGTATTTTCCCAGAGCGACCCATTCTCGACTGCAGCATTTAGCTCGTCTTCAGCAAGATATGGGATTTGAACAACTTGAATAATCGCAGAACTAACGGGTAAAGAAACCGCAGCATTAACGGTATCGAACTTTTGCTCAAGCCTGCAATTCTTAAGCAGTCTTAAAATCTCTTGATCTTTAGTTTCTTTGTCTTGCGCAAGCCAGTTTACTGACTTGCAAGAAATCTTTGTGAGCGACCATTGAT
>CAJBIA010000073.1 GCA_903953055.1 uncultured Methylophilaceae bacterium | reverse complement strand
TCGTCCTGATGGGAAGATTATCACCATTAGATGGCGTTGGGCCCAAAGAAATACACCTAGAAAAACTTCTCAAAAGGGCGCAAGACGGACTCATTAAAGAAGTCATACTCGCGACTAACTATACAGTTGAAGGTGAGGCAACAGCCCATTATATTAGTGAGCTTATAAGTAAGCATGGCGTCAAGATCACCCGCATTGCCCGTGGCATGCCGATGGGCGGTGAAATTGAACATGTAGATAGCGGAACATTAGCTCAAGCCATGATGGAACGTCGCAACATCATCTAACGACAATAAATCCAGCCAATAAAAAAGCCCGCAGTTGCGGGCTTTTTTACGCTACAAGCAGTGACTTCTTAGAAATGCTTATAGTGTTTCTTTAATTGCTTAATCACTTCCCATTGTGTTTTCAAGCCCTTTGGGAACTCAACATAGTCACCCGCTTTAATCGTTACAGTTTCGCCACCTTGTGGTGTGACTGTGAATTCGCCTTCCAACACGTAAGCCTTTTCAGTCATACCGAAATCAAGTGGGAATTTTGATGGTGCGCAATCCCAGATGCTCCATGAAGAAACGCCCAACTCTTGTAGTTTTTCTTGAGAAGGATTGTGGTCAATAATAATTTGGCTCATTTGTTATCCTAAATTAAAACATTAAAAAATAAAGCCGCAAACATCACATTTGCAGCTTTAAGAATTCATGGCGGAAGAGGTGAGATTCGAACTCACGGTGGGCGTGAACCCACGACAGTTTTCAAGACTGTAGCATTAAACCGCTCTGCCACTCTTCCGTTTTTATCAATTACTATAAGCAACTGAGGCGCGCATTATAACATCAGTTTTTAATCATCCGCTATATCTGAATCAGGGAAAAGCACATCTGTGTAACCGAAATTCTTGATATCTTGAATTCTCATAGGATATAAAATGCCATCGAGGTGATCACATTCATGCTGAACCACCCGAGCATGAAAGCCACTCACAAGTCGATCGATCGATTGACCAAACTGATCAAAGCCCTTGTAATGCAGTCTGGTATGTCGTGGCACAATGCCGCGCATGCCTGGCACTGATAAACACCCTTCCCACCCCTCTTCAAGTAAATCACTTACTGGAGTGAGTACGGGATTCACCAACACAGTATAAGGAACTTGATCGGCATCTGGATAACGCGGGTTATGTCCAACCCCAAAAATAACCACACGCAAACTAACACCGATTTGTGGCGCCGCAATTCCGGCACCATCCATATACTCCATCGTATCTTGCATATCCCGAATTAATGCATGCAATTCGGGCGTATCGAAACTCACAACAGGCTGAGCTATTGAAAACAAAAAAGGATCGCCCATCCGTAAAACAGGCCTAATCGCCATAAATACCCACCAACTTTTCAATCACGCGGCGAACTCGTTCCATTGTTAAATGCAACATTTGACTCATCTCTTCATATTTAATGGCATGCAAACTATCCCCTCGCCCCGCCGCATGATTTGCGACCGGGCAAATAGCTGCATACCGCATTCCTAGCTCACGCGCCAAGACCGCTTCTGGCATCCCTGTCATGCCAACCATCGTGGCGCCATCCCGATCAAAACGATTAATTTCCGCTGCTGTTTCTAGGCGTGGTCCTTGCGAAGCCGCATAAACCCCGCCATCGAACAATTCCTCATTCGCCAAGTCTGCCGCCTTTAAACAGAGCGCCCGTAAAGTAGGGTCATATGGCTTAGTAAAATCAATATGTTTAACTTGTTGCAACGCGTTATCACCAAGACCATCGAAGTAGGTATTTTTACGACTATGCGTGTAATCAATGAGCTGATTGGGAAGCACCATGGTTCCAGCGCCAAGATGTTCGGCTATTCCGCCAACCGTGGCGATAGCCACAATGTCGTGCACCCCTTGGGCGTGAAGGGCCCAGATATTGGCACGGTAATTAATCATATGGGGCGCTATCGTGTGCCCGTTTCCGTGTCTAGGTAAAAACGCTACGGACTTTCCACCAATCTCACCAAACGTTAACGGACCAGAAGGTTCTCCATAAGGCGTTCTAACAATCTGACGACGCCCAACTTGTAAGTCAGCCAATACAGCTAAACCTGTGCCGCCAATAATCCCTAACATACGAAACCCTAATGATTTAATGAATAGCTTTAATTGTAGCGCAATCCCAATTCCTGATTTGCAATTTTATGGGCCTTAGTTTTTGTGGCATACTTCAGCCAACCATGAATACACAAGCCTCAATAAATGCGAGCCTCAAGCTGACTCAGTCGCACTACGAAAACTTTCCTGTCGCCTCATTTTTACTACCCAAAAAATTAAGAGAACCCATTGCTTTAATTTACGCCTTCGCAAGACAAGCAGATGACTTTGCTGATGAAGGTAATTTATTACCAGAGGATCGCTTAGCCTTAATTCAGGGATTTGAAAAAGAATTAGACCTAATTAGGCAAAATGCCAAACCGGATACTGATTTGTTTATTGCATTGCAAGAAACCATCAACAAACACCAACTGCCTATTCAGGCCTTCTATGACCTCCTAGATGCCTTTAGCCAGGACATTACTAAAACCCGATATCAAGACTTCGGCGAGGTGATGAATTATTGTAGACGCTCAGCAAACCCCATAGGCAGGCTCATGCTTCGTCTATACAAGGCGGATACCCCTCAAAATATCGGAATGGCAGATGCCATTTGTAGTGCACTGCAGATCATTAATTTCCTACAAGACATTGCCATCGATATTCAAAAAAACCGCATTTACTTACCTCAAGATGAAATGCAAAAATATAAAATTACGGAAGCTCAAATTATCAGCGGCAATACAAGTGGCACATGGTCATTATTCATGGAATTTGAAATCAATCGCGCCAGAAAACTGCTTCAATCAGGCGCGCCGCTGGGGCTAGCTTTACCTGGACGCATCGGACTTGAAATGCGCATGATCATTGCGGGGGGTGAACGGATTTTAAAAAAACTCCACCAATGTCATGGCAATGTTTTCGAATTCAGACCAAAATTACAGATGAAGGATTGGGCATATATTGCCTACCGAGCACTTAGTAAAAAATAAGGTCAAAAAGAGACAGGAATGACACCACAAGAATACTGCCAAGAAAAAGCGGCTAAAAGCGGTTCAAGCTTTTATTACAGCTTTCTTTTTCTACCTAAAGCTAAACGTGAAGCAATTACTGCGCTCTATGCATTCTGTCGCGAGGTTGATGATGTCGTCGATGAATGTAAAGAGGTTTCTGTGGCGCGCACCAAACTCGCTTGGTGGCGAAGCGAAATAC
>CAJBIA010000072.1 GCA_903953055.1 uncultured Methylophilaceae bacterium | reverse complement strand
GTACCGGCTTTGGCTAATTTACTAAAAACCGTTTTACCTGTTTTATCTTGGACGGAAATCCAAGACGGCCCTGTTAGGACAAGCTTAGCCTTTACAAAATTAGCATTCAGGCTTTCTGTTTTAGCTGTCTCAGATTTCGCAACAGGCGCTTGATCTACAACTTTATCGGCGCCCTTGTTCACTTCATTTTTTTGGAGTTGTGGCTTAGTCACTTCAGGATCTGCCGGCAGTGGAATCTCTGTGACCGTTGTGACATTTCCTTCTGCTGCACGTTCTGCCGCTGGCAAAGCCGCTTCCGGCATAGGATCCCCTGAAACCTGAACGTTAGCATCAACCGCATGCGTTGATGCTTCCAATGCCGTCCCATTCTCCCCTGAGTTAGTTGAATGGCTAGTGATTTTATAAACAATTAAACCCGTCAGAATAAGAAGCAACAAAATACTCATCATTAATACTTTAGACTTTTTCAAATTGGGTGCTTTTGAAGAAACAATTTTCTCAGCCGTGTATGAAATAGATTGAATTTGATCCTGCGGGGTATTTTTACGGTGCGCCTCGAGTAGCGGCTCAGGGTCTAAGGATAACAAGCGTGCGTAATTCTTGATAAACCCCCTGGTTAACATGGCACTGCCGAAAGATTGGAATTCATCTTGTTCCAATGCTTGGATTTGTTTTTCACTTAAGTGTAATTGAGAAGAAATCTTCTCAACACTTAAACTTTGGGACTCTCTAGCAGCACGCAATGATGCGCCTATCGAAGAAAGATTAATTCCATCATCACTCATCATTAGCCCCTAGCTATTAATAGCAGAACAATTAAAAACTTTCTCATACCCTTTTCTCCAAAAAGACTGGTCGAGTGCTTCTTTTTGTTTTGTCTTCCACCTTGCCAGCCAATTGACCGCAAGCTGCATCGATGTCTTCACCCCTCGTTTTACGGGTCGTCACAACATAATCAGCTTGCATTAAGACGTCTCTGAAACGGCGAATATTATCGTCACGTGAAGTATCATAACCGCTATTAGGAAAAGGATTAAAAGGAATTAAATTGAATTTACATGGGACATTTTGAACCACATCCAACAGTTGCTTCGCGTGATCGAAGCTGTCATTAATCCCATCCAGCATCACATATTCAAAGGTGACGAAATCACGTGGCGCTTTCACTAGGTAACGCTCACAAGCCGCCATCAGTTCTTTAAGTGGATATTTCTTATTGATTGGCACAATCTCATCACGAAGCCTATCATTTGGGGCATGAAGTGATACTGCGAGCGCCACAGGGCAGTCTTCTTTCAATCTATCCATTGCAGGCACCACGCCACTTGTTGAAAGGGTGACGCGCCGACGACTCAGGCCGTAGGCAGAGTCATCCAACATGATTTGCATGGCCGTGACTACATTGTCGTAATTAGTGAGCGGCTCACCCATGCCCATCATCACCACATTGCTGATAATGCGTTCACTCAAAGGAAGCATTCCGTAATCAGGGTCTTGCCTAAGCGAATGGTTCGCTAACCATAATTGACCAATAATCTCAGAAACGCTGAGATTACGATTAAAACCTTGTCGCCCCGTTGAACAAAAAGTACATTCCAGGGCGCAGCCTACTTGTGAAGAAATACAGAGGGTACCCCTCTCGTCTTCGGGAATAAATACGGTTTCAACACCATTGCCCGCACCAGCACCCACCAACCACTTGCGCGTCCCATCATTTGAAATCTGCTCAAGCTGAACTGTTGGTGGAGTGATAGTTGTCGTGGCAGCTAATTTCTCACGAAGAGACTTAGCAATATCGGTCATCTGCTCAAAATCATTCACACCAAAATGATGCATCCAGCGCATCAATTGTTTAGCACGAAAAGGCTTCTCACCTAATTCTACAAAGTACTTAGTGAGTTGCGCTTGGTTGAAGTCGAGCAGATTAATCATTAGTTAAAATTATTTACCGAAGAAGTAAGCAATTTCAATGGCTGCATTTTCTGCTGAATCAGAACCATGTACCGCATTTGCATCAATGCTCTCAGCAAAATCCGCACGAATAGTGCCTGCTGCTGCATCTTTAGGATTTGTTGCACCCATCAAATCACGATTCTTCAATACTGCGCCTTCACCTTCAAGGGCTTGAATCATCACAGGGCCTGAAATCATGAATTTAACCAAATCAGCAAAGAAAGGACGTTCTTTGTGAACTGCATAAAAGCCTTCAGCTTCAGCTTGTGTTAGCTGGGCCATTTTTGCTGCTACAATTTTCAAACCAGCGTTTTCAAAACGTGTATAGATTTGACCAATCACATTTTTAGCAACTGCATCAGGTTTGATGATAGATAAAGTACGTTCTAAAGCCATAATTACTCCATTAAATTAACACTACATAAACAACAAAAAAATTCTAAATCTAACGGCGATTTAGAAACAAAAATGGGTTGTGAATCTATAAAGCATAAAGACCGCTAAAATAACATTTTAACGGTCTTTAATAAAGCCAAACATCGAGATTTAGTTATTTAAGGTTACGCTGACGGCGTACCTCATAAAGACAAATTCCGCTCGCCACAGAAACGTTTAGACTTTCTACACTACCAAACATTGGAATGCTGACTAAAGCATCACAAGTTTCCTCAGTCAAGCGACGAAGCCCTGTTCCTTCTGCGCCCAGCACAAGCGCCACAGGACCATCAAACTTAGTGGCAAATAAATCATGTTCGGCCTCAGCTGAAGCGCCAATGACAAAGACGCCCGCTTCTTGCAATTCACGTATGGTCCTAGCCAGATTCGTCACTGCCAAAAAGGGAACTGTTTCAGCTGCGCCGCAAGCCACCTTCCGGACCGTCGCATTAAGTCCTACGGCTCTGTCTTTAGGCGCAATCACGGCATGGACGCCCATCGCATCAGCCACACGTAAACAGGCCCCTAGATTATGCGGGTCCTCTACGCCATCCAAAATTAAGAAAAAAGGCGGCTCCTTAAGTCCAGATTCAAGAATGTCATAAATGTCTTTATACGGAATTGGCGTGTCTATAACACGAGCAATCACTCCTTGATGACGCCCATTCATGCCAGCGAGACCATCCAACCGCGCTCTATCAACTTCCATCGTTCTTACGCCAGCTGTTTCAGCTAGACTTAATAGGTCCTTCATGCGAGCATCAATACGATCACGATCAATTAAAATCTCTTGCACGCTTGCACCATGCTGGCGAAGGCGACTTAAAACTGCATGGAATCCAAACAAAATTCTTGCATCACTCATTACTCAAACCTTTGCATTTAATTGATATGTTCTACTTAGAACGGCCAGAAGATGTTTTGGCAGGTCGTGATTTATTACTAGCACTCGGTTTCGAAGATGCATGCCCAGCCTTATGACTGCGGCTTTTATTTGCATTCGCATTTTTAGCGCGACTCGATTTCGGACTAGCATTAGCATCCCAAGGGGCGCTTACCTTCAAGGTTTTTCTGTCTGTTTTTTTATCCTCTGCTTTAACAACAGCTGATTTATTAGCAACATGATGGCTAGCAGATTTAGTTTTATCTCGATAACGCTCAGGCAATATCGAATCCTCTTCACTGATCGGGGTCAGTTTATTGGTCTGGGCCAATACAAAATCTATCCGTGATGTTTCCAAATCTACGCGACTGACCTTCACTGACAATCGGTCACCTAATCGATATTTAACGCCAGTGCGTTCACCCACCATTTCATGACGGGTCTTATCAAAATTAAAGTAATCATTACCCAATTCGGTCACATGCAATAAGCCTTCTACATAAACACCATCAAGCGCGACGAATAAGCCAAAACTAGTCACGCCCGCTACTGTACCGTCATAATCTTCACCGATCTTATCTTGCATGTAGAAGCATTTGAGCCAAGCTTGAACGTCACGTGTTGCATCATCCGCACGGCGCTCTGTCATTGAGCAATGCTGACCTAAATGATTCCATTCACACGCTTGATAACGTTCACCTTTAAGCACGGCTTTAATCGCGCGATGAATGACGAGATCCGGATAACGCCGAATCGGTGAAGTGAAGTGTGCGTAGGCTTCATAAGCTAAGCCAAAATGGCCAACATTATCAGGGCTATATACAGCCTGCTGCATAGAACGAAGCAATACTGTTTGGAGCAACTGCTCATCAGGACGGCCTTTTATACGCGATAAGAGCTTGCCATAGTCTTTTGCATGGGGGGTATCACCACCACCCACGCCAAACCCAAATTCACCCATGAAAGTGCGCAAAGCTTCTAGCTTTTCTGGTGTTGGGCCTTCATGGATTCGATACAAGGCAGGATGTTCATTTTCTTTTAAGAAATTAGCAGCACAGACGTTAGCGGCCAACATACATTCTTCAATCAACCGATGTGCATCATTCCGCGTCGTCGGTTCAATTCGTTCAATTTTTCCATTCTCATTGAATACCATGAGGGTTTCTTGACTATCAAATTCGATTGCACCGCGTTTTTCACGAACAGCGAGCGAGAGCTTATAGAAGCTATTAAGATTTTCTAGGTGAGGGACCAACCAAGCATACTCTTTGGCTAAATCACCATCTGGCTGAGTCAAGATCTCATGCACTTTAGTGTACGTCATCCGCGCTTTTGAGCGCATGACCGAAGGATAGAACTGATAACGTTTAACGACCCCTGCCACATCAACCTGCATATCACAGACCATGCACAACCGCTCAACATCAGGATTAAGAGAGCACAAGCCGTTAGATAACGCTTCCGGCAACATTGGAATCACGCGACGCGGAAAGTAAACTGAATTGCCTCGTTCATAGGCATCTTTATCCAAAGCATCGCCCGGTTTGACATAGAAACTAACATCCGCGATTGCAACCACAACGCGCCACCCCTTACCTTGAGGCTCACAAAAAACAGCATCGTCAAAGTCTCGTGCTGTTTCACCGTCGATGGTAATGAGAGGTAATTCACGAACATCAATACGCCCTTTGTAATCTTCTGGCTGAACGAGGCGCGGATAATTTTCAGCTTGTTTCACTGCAGCGTTGGTAAATTCATGAGGTAACTGATGTTTGCGTAAGGCAATCTCAATTTCCATACCAGAGTCGGCATAGTTTCCTAGAATCTCAACAACCTTACCAATAGGCTTCGCATAAGCAGAAGGCTGCTCAATCAACTCAACTACAACCACTTGACCTGCTTTAGCATTCAAATCTTGACCTGGCGGCACCAGAATATCCTGGCTGATGCGCTTATCTTCAGCGGCAACGATTGTCACCCCCTGTTCACGGATCAACCGCCCGACTAGATTTTTTGTTGTCCGTTCTAGAACCTCAACAATTTTTCCTTCCGGACGTCCTTTACGATCGAATCCAGATTGACGCACCATGACACGGTCGCCATGCATGACTTGCGCCATTTCCCGAGAGGATAGGAACAAGTCCTCAGCGCCACTATCAGGAATCAAGAAGCCGAATCCATCAGCATGTCCTTGGATTTTTCCTGAAATTAGATGTAATTTTTCTGCGATACATAAGGCATTTTTGCGATTGCGCATAATCTGCCCTTCTCGCTCCATGGCATTTAGTCGACGATTAAATATCTCTTTTTCATGCTCCCCAATTTCAAGCAATGAATACAAGTCTTCGACGTGCAAAGGGACGCCTTGATCGATCATCATTTGCAGAATAAACTCACGACTAGGTAAAGGATTCTCGTAGTTAGCACTCTCTCGCTGTGAATGAGGATCTGCCTGCCTTTTAGATGATCGCGTTGTTTTTTTATTGGTCAAGATTTGTTTTTCCTGTGATGTTACGAATTATTTTCTTGGGGAAGAATCTATTTTGAGTAGTATAGCCCAAATGGCGGAATTGGTAGACGCGCATGGTTCAGGTCCATGTGCCTTAGGGTGTGGAGGTTCGAGTCCTCTTTTGGGCACCAAAATATATACATTTTGGCGGAGAGAGCGAGATTCGAACTCGCGACAGGGATAACCCTGTGCCACCTTTCCAGGGTGGTGACTTAAACCACTCATCCATCTCTCCGTGCGGAGCAGGATTATAACGCAACTCCAATGCGTAATATATTCATTATTGGAGTAGAGCCTATTCCACCATTAAGATCCTTATCATTATTCATGTTTACTTCGCAGAACAGGCTTGTCTTGATGTAGAATATTGGCTGGCGGGCCTCCCCGCATTGTAAGATAGCCAACCTGGTCAGGTCCGGAAGGAAGCAGCCACAACTATCGAGCAAGTGCCGGGGGTTTGGCTCGCCTCATTCGATTTAAAAAAATTCAAAATTAAATGTAGGTTTTATTAACAAAACTCCCATGATTTTTTAGCCATTTT
>CAJBIA010000071.1 GCA_903953055.1 uncultured Methylophilaceae bacterium | reverse complement strand
TTTACTTCAAATAGCTCAGCACAAACTGCTCATGCCTACTGGGGAAGTCACGGCATCAGTAAAGCCGCCGCGGACTTCTTGATGAAGATGTGGGCGCAAGAGCTCGAAAGTCATCCTAATATCCGCTTGAATAGTGTGGCACCTGGCGCCTTACAAAGCCCACAGCGCAAAAAGACCCATCCGGGCGAAGTGCATAGCCAGCTGCCAACGATAGAGAGCGCTATGCCGCTTTATTTGTATCTGATGGGGGATGACAGCGTGGGAGTGACGGGTAAAGTTCTAAACTGCCAGTGATGCGAGTTAGTTAAATCTCTCGAACTTTAGCAAGCGCCTCTTCTAACCGCTCCACCCCAAAAACCAGCATCCCTTTTATTGCCTGTTTGGGTGCATTTGCTTTTGGCACAATCGCATGGGTGAAGCCCAGCTTAGCGGCTTCTTTTAATCGCTCTTGACCACGCTGCACTGGACGCACTTCACCTGCCAGCCCAACCTCACCAAAAACAATCAATTTATTATTTAATGCTTTGTTTTTTAGTGAAGAAACGATGGATAATAAAACGGCTAAGTCTACGGCAGGCTCACTAATCTTGACCCCACCAACTGCATTGACAAAGACGTCTTGATCAAAGCACGCGACCCCGGCATGGCGATGCAAAACCGCCAACAACATCGCCAAACGATTTTGTTCTAGTCCGACACATAAGCGTTTAGGATTGGGAGCATGCGCTTCATCTACCAGCGCTTGCACTTCCACCAGCAATGGGCGGGTCCCTTCTTGGGTGACGGTAATACAGGATCCTGCAACCTCTTCCGCATGATGGGATAAAAATAGGGCTGATGGATTGCTGACTTCACGCAGTCCTTTTTCTGTCATTGCAAAGACACCCAGTTCGTTCACCGCGCCAAATCTATTCTTAAAGGCTCGAATTAAACGGAAACTCGAATTAGGATCCCCCTCAAAATACAGGACCGTGTCGACAATATGCTCGAGCACCCTAGGCCCAGCAAGAGCGCCCTCTTTCGTCACATGCCCAACCAAAATCACACTGATACCCAATTGTTTAGCCGCACGCGTCAATTGAGCAGAACATTCTCGCACCTGGGCAACAGATCCAGGAGCGGACTGCAGCGCTTCTGAATAAACGGTTTGAATGGAGTCGATCACCGCCACATCTGGTTTGTGGGTCTGCAATGTAGCAACAATTTTTTCAAGATTAATTTCAGCCAATAAATCTAGTGGGGAGGCATCTAAACCTAAGCGCTTAGCCCGCATCGCGATTTGCTGCGCTGACTCTTCGCCACTGATATAAAGCGTCTTGCTCTTATCCCCCATGTGGCAAAGGGTTTGTAATAGCAATGTGGACTTACCAATCCCAGGGTCACCGCCAATGAGCACGACCCCACCAGGCACTAAGCCACCACCCAATACACGATCGAATTCAGCAATGCCTGTTGCCTGCCTTGGTGTTTCAGCGGCTTCAACCTCTTTTAACTTTTGAATCGTACTTGCAGCTGCTAATGGGGCAAAACGACTGGCACTCGACGTTTCAGCCACCGTTTCAACAAGCGTGTTCCAAGACATGCAGCTTGGGCATTGCCCTTGCCATTTAGGGGACTGACCCCCACACTCTGTGCAACTATAAATTGTTTTAGCTTTTGCCATCAGTCCACCACTTTGATCTGCACACGAAGTGCTACCGCGCAAAGTAATTCATAACTAATCGTGCCAGACGCCTCCGCCACATCATCAACTGACACTTGGGCACCCCACATCTCCACTGAAGCACCGATACCAGCACTAGGAATATCCGTAATGTCGACATACAACATATCCATTGATACGCGCCCCAACGTCTGTGTAAGCACCCCAGAAACTGCGATAGGCGTCCCATTGGGGGCATGACGCGGATATCCATCGGCATAGCCGCATGCCACAACCCCGATGCGTGTTTTTTTGTCGGCCGTATAGCGATGTCCGTAACCTAAAGATTCCCCAACATCCAAGGTCTGAACTGAAATGATTTGAGTATCAAAGGACATCACAGGCTTGAGATTAAAACTTGCTGCCGACTGGCCAGCAATAGGAGAGCTTCCGTAGAGCATAATGCCTGGCCTTACCCAGTCTGCATGAGCTTCAGGGAATCGAAGCAAGGTTGCTGAGTTAGCAAGCGAGCTTGGATATGGACATTCTTGAGTAATCTCTTTAAATAACGCTAATGGCTTTAAAATACCAAGCGCTTCGTCGGCCGTTGCAAAGTGCGTCATTACAGTGAGATCAGCGACATTAGGACAGCGCTCAAGTCGCGCACTCACCTCTTCAAAATTTTGAGGTTTAAACCCTAGGCGGTTCATTCCTGTATTGATTTTAAGATGGACAGAAATTGGATGAGGGATCGATGCACGTTCAAGCATCTCAATTTGAGCATCACAGTGAACAACAATACTAACCTTCTGTTCACTCACCGTTGATAGCTCATCTGCTGAAAACACCCCCTCAAGCAATAAAATGGTTTGGGAGTATCCGGCATGACGCAAGCTTAAGGCCTCATCTAAACCAAGGACGGCAAACCCATCGGTCGCCTTAAGCCCTTTTGCTGCATTCAAAAGACCATGTCCATAGCCATTTGCCTTCACGACGGCCATTATTTTGGAATCAATCGCCTTTGATTTAGCTACTGCTAAATTATGTTCAAGCGCACTTAAATGGATGGAAGCTTGTATCGGTCGCATGACAAGGACTAGTAATCATCACCCATGTGCGAATGGCCAGAAGCAAAGTTCTCAAAACGCGTATGCTGACCCAGGAAGGTCAAACGAATACGGCCAATTGGGCCATTACGTTGTTTAGCAATAATAATTTCCGCCATCCCTTTGTCTTCAGAATCTGGGTTGTAGACTTCATCGCGGTAGATAAACAGAATTAAATCGGCATCTTGCTCAATCGCACCTGACTCACGTAAGTCTGACATGACAGGACGTTTATCAGGCCGTTGCTCAACGCTCCGGTTCAACTGAGACAGCGCTACAACAGGCACATTAAGTTCTTTAGCTAACGATTTAAGTGACCGTGAAATTTCTGAAATTTCTGTTGCTCGATTTTCACTAGCGCGCCCTGACGTCCCTGCCATCAATTGCAAGTAATCAACCACAATTAAGCCCAAACCGCCTGTTTGACGATGCAAGCGACGCGCACGCGCTCTCACATCAAAGGAACTTAAGCCAGCGCCTTCATCAATAAAAATGGGCGCATCATTGAGTTTACCAAGGGCTGTAGTGAGACGAACCCAGTCCTCATCCTCTAAATTCCCATTGCGCATCCGATGTTGATCCAAACGCCCAACCGAACCAATCATACGCGTAGCAAGTTGTGTCGCGCCCATTTCCATCGAGAACACTGCGACAGGTTTTTTACTATCCAAGGCCACATTTTCAGCAATGTTGAGTGAAAAAGCAGTTTTACCCATGGACGGACGACCCGCAACAATAATCAAATCCCCTGGTTGGAAGCCTGAAGTACGCTCATCCAGATCGTCAAACCCTGTTGGAATGCCCGTCACACTTCCTTGATTCTCACGTTGATAAAGGAAATCAATACGATCGGCCACTTGCGGAAGCAAGGTTTGAATGTTAACGAATCCCTGATTACCACGGTTCCCACTTTCAGCAATCTGAAAAATTTTAGCTTCAGCTTCATCGAGGAGTTGTTGCGCGTCACGCCCTTGCGGGTTGTAAGCACTTTCAGCAATCCCTGACCCGACCTCCACCAACTTGCGCATAATCGAGCGCTCACGGACAATTTCTGCATAGCGACGAATGTTAGCGGCTGTTGGGGTGTTCTGGGCTAACGCACCTAGATAAGCAATGCCCCCAACACTTGAAAGCTCAGCTGAATTTTCTAGTGACTCTGCAACCGTCACAATATCTGCAGGGCGATTTTGCTCTATTAATTTAGTAATATGGGTATAAATTAAACGATGATCGTGACGATAAAAGTCCGACTGATTGAGGATGTCCGCTATCTTATCTAGGGACTCATTCTCAAGGAGCAAGCCGCCAAGCACAGATTGCTCAGCTTCCACAGAGTTAGGAGGGAGTTTTAACGATTCAAGAGAGTCTTCAGCCATCCCCCATTATAACTGAATCAATTTATTCATCGTGGTCGACAAAAACAAAAAAGGCTACCGAAGTAGCCTTTTTTAAGATTAACCAATGAGGCTAATCGTTACTTATGCTTCACCCAACACTGACACTGTGATATCAACAACGACATCATGGTGAAGTGCAATACTGACAGCGTGGTCACCAACAGCCTTTAACGGGCCATTTGGTAAACGCACTTCAGATTTAACCACTTCAAAACCAGCAGCGGTTAGCGCTTCTGCGATGTCGCCGTTACCCACTGAACCGAACAAACGGCCATCAACACCAGCTTTTTGAGTCACTTGTAATAAGTAACCAGCAAGCTTTTCACCGCGCTTAGCAGCGGCATCTAACAAGTCAGCTTGTTGTTTTTCTAGGATGGCACGGCGCTCAGCAAATTCAGCTTTGTTAGCATCTGTTGCACGTTTTGCCTTGCCTTGTGGGATCAAGAAGTTACGACCGTAACCATCTTTAACTTTAACGATATCACCAAGGTTACCCAAGTTCACTACTTTTTCTAATAAGATAATTTGCATGGTTTTCTCCTTAGTGCTTGTCAGTGTAAGGCATTAGAGCCAAGAAACGCGCGCGTTTCACAGCTGCAGTTAACTGACGTTGGTATTTTGCTTTTGTACCAGTAATACGTGCAGGAATAATCTTGCCATTTTCTGTAACGAAATCTTTTAATAGATCTACGTCTTTATAATCTACATCTGTAATGCCCTCTGCTGAAAAACGGCAGTAGCGGCGGCGTTTGAACATATCACGTGCCATGTTAGTAATCCTTTAAATTTTAATTTAGATTTTATCTAATATATTAATGTGCATGACCAATTGCGTGCTTTTTAGGCTGCGTTTCGCAAGAAAGCCAGAAGCTTTAAAACACTCCCCAACTTTAATGTTCTGTGATCTTTCCGCTAATGGCCCCATGACCAATGCATTCACATCACACTCAACCCTTCGCTGCATCCCTGCTTCAACTTGCTCAGAAAGATGCCGCAAAACAAAACTCAACAACGGTATTCCTGCCGGCGTGTAGCGAAGTGTTTCAATTTGAACAACCTCACCCTCAATGACTAATAAATTAGTCGCCGGCGTATTGCAACTCACTTAAACAGCAACTGCCTCAACAACTGGTGCAACTTCATCTTTACCCAATACTGATTTAGATTTCTCTTCTTTCATCATTGGTGATGGAGCAACAACAGCTTCTTTAGTTGCCATTGTTAGGTGGCGCAACACAGCATCATTAAATTTAAATGCGTGTTCAAGTTCGTCTAAAACGAATTGATTACATTCAATGTTCATGAGCACGTAATGCGCTTTGTGGATTTTTTGAATTGGGTATGCCATTTGACGACGACCCCAGTCTTCAAGGCGGTGCATTGCACCACCATTTGAGGTTACAAGTGTACGATAACGTTCAATCATCGCAGGCACTTGCTCACTTTGGTCCGGATGGACGATAAAAACTACTTCATAATGCCGCATGTAAACTCCTTTTGGATTAAAAGGCTCCTGCACAGCGAAACAGTGAGCCAAGGTGGAAAGGTCGCGATTATATCCCAAAATATTAGATAAACGCTAGCTTCTTTTTTTAATTCACCCTTTTTAAAAACGACTAATCCTCATATTTAATATATTTAAATCGAGCATCGTCGTTTGGCGTACCCTCTAGCGCTGTCTTCTGCCCTTTTGCAGACGCCTCTTTAATTGGTTGCCAAGCAATCACTGACTCTATCTTGGTTGCAAGTTCAAAATCCTTATCCGTAATGCCTTTAGCGCTATGCGTGCATAACTTAACAACCACAAACGCATAAGAAACCGTCAAATCAGGATGATGCCAAGCTGCCTCTGCCAAATGCCCAACAGCATTCACGACCATGAGCGTCGCTTTCCAGCCGCTGGTTTTGTATTTTCGACGTATCCAACCATTCTCATAAGTCCAATGAGGTAATTCAGTCGCAAGCTTCTGAATGATCTCATCTTCACCATAAATAGCTTCTTGCGCGTTTTTCTTGTCTATTAAGTCAGTCATTATTTGCCCCTAGAAACAATTTCAACCCCCATGGATGGCGCTGATTGATGCGAGATTAACCGATTAATTTTGATGAACTCACTTTTCGTCAACAACCAAGTTCTAAAAGACTGATGGCATGCGTAATGTCCAAAATACCTATCGACCACACCCGATT
>CAJBIA010000070.1 GCA_903953055.1 uncultured Methylophilaceae bacterium | reverse complement strand
CCCCCTTTTAGAGATCGTGACTGAGCCCGTGATGCGCAGTGCTGCAGAGGCTGTAGCTTATGCCAAGGCATTGCACACCCTCGTTGTTTGGCTCGGTGTTTGCGATGGCAATATGCAAGAGGGTTATTTCCGTTGCGATGCCAACGTTTCAGTTCGTCCCTTGGGACAAAAAGAATTTGGTACCCGTTGTGAAATTAAGAATCTGAACTCGTTCCGTTTTTTGGAGGAGGCGATTCAGTATGAAGTGCGTCGTCAAATTGAGTTGATCGAGGATGGTGGCACAGTTGTACAAGAAACCCGTTTGTATGATCCTGATCGTGGTGAAACACGTAGCATGCGCAGTAAGGAAGATGCAAACGACTATCGTTATTTCCCAGACCCAGACTTATTGCCAGTGGTGATTGATGATGCGTGGATCAGTGCGGTCCGCAGTAAGATGCCTACACTTCCTGCGCAGCTGCGTGAGCAGTGGCAAAGTGAATATGGTTTGAGTGCCTACGATACACAACTACTAACGCAAGATCGTGACACTGCAAGAGTGTTTGAAGATCTCCTTGCAATCGTTGGTAAGCCATTAGCAAAAGCCGCTGCGAATTTAATTGCCGGTGAATTTGCTTCTGCTTTAAATCGTGCAGGCATCGCAACTGCCGATGCGCCTTTGAAGGCTGAACATTTGGCTCCACTACTGACTCGTGTTGCTGACGGCACTATCTCTAACAAGATTGCTAAAGACATTTTTGCGATCTTGTGGGAAGAGGTGGTTGCAGGTAATGCGATTAGTGCAGTTGACGAAATAATCGATGCTAAAGGCCTGAAACAGATTAGCGACAGTGGTGCGCTAGAGGCCATTATTGATCGGGTATTGGCAGCCAATCAGAAGTCGGTGGAAGAGTTCCGTGCAGGCAAAGAGAAGGCCTTTAATGCCCTTGTAGGCCAGATTATGAAAGCCTCTCAAGGCAAGGCCAATCCTGGCCAAGTGAATGAACTTTTGCGTAAAAAACTAAGTTAAGAAAGAAATTGATGAGTGCAATAGATCCAAAGCAGGCCGAGCAAGAAGAGTTAGTTGCTGAGTGGTTACGTGCTACCCCTGGCTTCTTTGATCGTTATGCCGATCTCTTCAATGAGATTCGCATTAAGCATCCGCATGAAGATCGCGCAATCTCATTACAAGAGCGCCAGATGACAGTCTTGCGTTCTCAAAATCAAGAGTTAAATCGTCGTTTAAGTGAGATGTTGCATTTTGGTAGCCGCAATGACAAGACACAACAAAGCTTGGTTGCTTGGTTGTTATGTTTGATGAAGGCAAATAATAAGGCTGATGTAGAGGCTGCAATTACCTCAGGATTGGCAGAGGTGTTTGAGGTAGAGTCCGCACAATTGCTAAATCCTAACTCTGCATTTGGCCCTTGGATAGACACGCCGCTTTGTGGTTCTGCTAAAGAGCTGGCTGCGGCAAGTGTAGATTTGCTGGCCAGCCAAACTACGATTGATCCAGAGTGGCAAAGCATGGTGGCTATTGGCTTACCTCTGGGTAAAAGTATTGGCGCCAGCCAATCACCGGCAGTGTTGTTATTAGCCAGTAAAGATGAGTCCCGATTTACAGCAGATATGGGGGCCTTCTATTTACGTCAGATTGCTGAACTTACCGCTGCAGCCT
>CAJBIA010000069.1 GCA_903953055.1 uncultured Methylophilaceae bacterium | reverse complement strand
GAAAGATTTCAGACTAGAACCCACGACCTTTGGCTTCGGAAACCAACACTCTATCCAGCTGAGCTACGGGCGCATGTATATTGAAGTAAGCGGATTATAGCAAATGGGGTAAAGATTGTCCGAATGTGACACATTGCCCTTTTAAGCGGGCGACCTTATCAGTATAATTCACTAACAAAATCTTTCATTTATAAAATTTTATTAGATTGGATTAGATAGATATGTCTGAGCATGAATTCCCCCCTACCCCAATTAGCCAAGTTCTGTTGGCAATTTTAGGTGGTATTTTCGCACCTACTTTGGTTATTGTATTAATTGCTAAACTATTTATGAGCGTTGATTCAACACATGTCCCAGAAGACCCAAAAATTGCTGCTTCAAAGATTGAAGAGCGCATTAAACCGGTCGCGCAAGTTGCTGTAGCAACAGTTGAGGCGGGCCCTCACGTTGATAAAGGTGGTGAGGAAGTGGTTAAAGCGGTTTGTTCAGCCTGTCATGCAGTCGGGGCTTTAGGTTCTCCTAAGATTGGAGATAAATCAGCGTGGGGGCCAAGAATTGCCCAAGGGTACGAAACGCTAGTCAAGCATGCGATTGCAGGTATTCGAGCTATGCCAGCGCGTGGGGGCAATGCTGATTTGACTGATGGCGAAGTCGCAAATGCAGTTGCTTATATGGCGAATCAAGGCGGCGCTAATTTTAAGGCTGAAAAGAAATAAGCTTTGTTAAAAGACGATATGGCTATCTTGGGTTAACCCCATGATGGCCATTTTTTATTGATATGGCTACTTACGCAGTTGGTGATATCCAAGGTTGTTTCCATTCTTTTCAGGCGCTCCTGAAGAAAATTCATTTTAATCCTTCCGAAGACAAGCTTTGGTTAGTTGGCGATCTTATTAATCGCGGTTCTGGATCATTAGAAGTTTTACGTTGGGTTTTTGATCATCAGTCTTCCGTTTTTACCGTCCTCGGCAATCATGATCTCCATACGCTTGTGGTCGCTGAGGGATTTGTCAGTCCCCATCGCAGTGATACCATCCAAGCTTTGCTAGATGCCCCGGACGCGCCTGTTTTGTTGAACTGGTTACGGCATCAACCCTTAATCCACATGGACCAACAATACCTAATGGTGCACGCAGGATTGCTGCCTCAATGGTCAGCAACAAAAGCCAAAGAACTGGCCAACGAAGTTCATGTGGCATTGCGTTCAGATAATTACCCTGAATTTTTGAAGCATATGTATGGTAATCAGCCGGTGTGCTGGGACGATAATTTAATTGGCTGGGATAGGCTTCGAGTGATCACGAATGCAATGACACGGATTCGTATTGCTTCTGAAACTGGTGAGATGGAGTTTAAGTTTAAGGGGGAATTGCAGAATGTGCCCCTGGGATATATTCCATGGTTTGAAGTGCCTGAAAGAGCATCGGCTTCTACACCAATTATTTTCGGGCATTGGTCAGCATTAGGTTTGCATATGACTAAGAATGTTTATGCGCTAGATACGGGATGTTTATGGGGTGGGGCTTTGACGGCATTTTGTTTGGAAGATAAATCGATTTTTCATGTTCCATGTCACCCGCTTGATGCAGCAATCAGCATCCATTTTGCAGACTAAGAAGGTTGGTGTCCAAATCCAAGATGATCTGATATTAAATGCCTAACAGCAATTGTTAAGCCTCGGCGCTCATGACCATGCGAGGCTATTTTTGGTAGGAAAGTTAACACTACCCTAGGGTTGCTTATTGAAACAATCTGCCAAATGGATTCTATCAATGTTGTTTCACCAGCAAAGGCCATTTTTGTATCAGGGCGGTTACTGGAGTCCGGATAATAAATAGCAAATGGCCATATCGTTGAGTTTGCGTTAATTGGCGCTTGCATTAAACTGCCTTTGAAGGGCAGCAATTCTCTGCCGTCCGTGGTAGTGCCTTCTGGAAAATAGCACAAACAATCACCAAATTTAAGGCTTTTTGAGGCCTCTTCTATAATGCGCACAGCGTCTTTCTTTTGTTCACGTTCAATAAATAGCGTGTTGCATTTTTTTGCAAGCCAACCAAATATAGGCCATTTTTTAAGATCAGATTTTGCAATAAAACGTACAGCACGAATGCTGTTGAGGGCATGAATATCAACCCATGAGATGTGGTTTCCAACAAACATGGTATTGACTAAGTCTTGATTTGGAAGGCGGCCCTCAGATATGACTTTGATATTCATAATGCGAAGTAGGGTTCTCGACCAGTGACTTACAATCCAATTGCGCTGTCTTCTTGTTGCGGAAGGCATGATCAGCATACCTAAAAATCCACCATAAAAAGTGTGGATAACTATTCGAGTAATTCTTGTTAAGCGAACAATCAGCGATGAGCTTGTGTCATTACTTAAAAAAATGGGCAGCATAACGCTTGTTGATACGTGAAAGTGGCAGCATGACAAGCATGTCTGCACTATTAAAATCTGGATCCCAAGCTGGTTCGCCGCAAATATAAGCACCTAATCGTAAGTAGCCTTTAATCAAGGGCGGGCAGTCTACTTCTAGGTTTTTTTGCAAGGCCTCCATTGGCAATGGGCAATGCGGAAATACTCTGTACTCAGGAGGCGACAAGTACTTTTCTTGCAGAGTGTTATAAAGACTTGCAGCCATATGTCCACCATCTGCCATTGGAACGCTTGCACAGCCTATCATGTATTCATATCGATTCATTTGCATGTATTTTGCAAGGCCGGCCCATAACATAGTGATAGTGCCGCCATTGCGGTAGTCTCGATGTACGCAAGCTCGGCCAGCTTCAACCATTCTTGGAAATAAATTTTGTAATCGACTAATGTCAAACTCACCAGCTGAGTAATAACCACCAGCTTCATTTGCCATTGTTGGATTAAGAATTCGGTAGGTACCAACCACTTGATGATTGATGCTTTCACGAATGAGAAGGTGGTCGCAGAATGGATCGAATCCGTCTTGATCCAAACCATCGATGCTTTCAATATTTGCACCCATTTCTTCAGCAAATACTTTGTATCTTAATCGTTGTGCTTCAGCAATCTCATTTGGATTTCGCGCAAAGCTGATGTATAGGTCGCCTGTTATATTTTGCTGTTGATCGTTGAGGCTTGAATTTTTCTCGTTTGAAAAGTCTTCTGAGTGTTGCTGTTTTAGCATCTCATGTCCCTGTTTGATAGGTTTTTAACAGCAATAACTTTACGAACTTTTTATTACAAAACTGTGACTAAATTTTGACGTTTCGATGAAACTACCATCAAAATAGTTTCATCGAGCTCGTTTATAACTTAATGACTAACGCGTGTTATGCCGCCATTTTCTATTAAACGAACAGTGTCACCAGCCGAGAATTTTTCAGTCGCTTCTTGAACGATAGCGATTAATGAGCCGTTGTCTAATTTAACTGTAATTTCATAAGCATCTTTTCTTGTCACAGCCTCTTCAATGGCTGATCCAGCAAGTCCACCAGCTACAGCACCAATAACGGCTCCAATTGCTGATCCTTTGCCATTGCCAACAGTACTTCCGGCAACACCACCCACCGCTGCGCCAGCGACTGTGCCTATAGGACTTTTCGTTCCTTCCAGCTTCACTAAACGCACAGATTCAACGATACCTTTGCGGACTGTTTGAATTTTTCGTGCTTCATCTCGGCTGTAGACGTCCCCAGCATTAGAGCTTGCACATGCATTTAGCAAGCCTGCAATCAAAAAAATTAAAAGGGTTTTTACTAAATGATGATTCTTCATGATAAGGCCTCTTCTGTGTTTAAATATTTTCATCGAGCTTAGTTTGATCAACTAAAGCTTGTGTATAAATTTGCTCAATTTCAGTTTTTGTTGGGCGATGATTTTGACCGCCGCGACTGCCAATTTTAATTGACCCCATGACTGAAGCCAGTCGACCGCATGTCGGCCAATCCCAGCCGCGTGAAATTCCAAAAAGCAAGCCTGCACGATAAGCATCACCACAGCCAGTCGGATCTACAATATCATGTGCTTTAACGCATGGGATGTCAAAACGTTGACCATCGGCATAGATGTGTGAGCCATTAGCCCCTAATGTCACAAACATTGCTTTTACTTTCGATGCAAGTTCGCTGAGTGTCAATCCTGTTTTTTCTTGAAGCATTTGCGCTTCGTAATCATTGACGGCCAAATAGTCGGCCATCTCAATAAAACTCAATAATTCATTTCCATTAAACATCGGCAAGCCCTGGCCTGGGTCAAATAAGAATGGAATCTTAGCGTCAAAGCATTCTTTGGCATGCTTGAACATGCCCTCACGTCCATCGGGAGCTATGATAGCAAGCATTACATCTTGAGCTTCACCTACACTGTTTAGATGAGATTCATTCATTGCGCCTGGGTGGAATGCAGTAATTTGATTGTCGTCTATATCCGTTGTAATAAACGCTTGCGCTGTGAAATTGTTGGCAATTTTTTTAATATGAGTGGAGGAGATGTTGTTGGTGTTTAGCCAATTGTCATAGGCTACAAAGTCTTCCCCAACCGTTGCCATGATGAGAGGATCGTCTTCAAGAAGTTTGAGGTTATATGCGATATTGCCAGCCGTGCCACCGAATTCACGTCGCATTTCTGGGACTAAAAAAGCCACATTTAGCATGTGAATTTTTTCAGGGAGTATGTGATTTTTAAATCGGTCAGGAAACACCATGATAGTGTCAAAAGCCATAGAGCCGCATATAAGGATTTGCATGAGATAAAAGTGTTAGTTAATTTAAAACACTATTATCCTGATAGGACTGTAATAGAGCAAGGCAAGCTAGGAGTTGTTTTGATTAGTGTTTTCTTGGAGCAGTGTCGATTAGAATTTTGGCTGCTTTTTTTGCGTACTTTATTGCACCAGATCCTCTTTTCATTTGCTCTGCTTGCATTGATCCTTCAATGAGTAAGGATAGCTGAAGCGCAAGGCCATCTGAATCTGAAATGCCAGCTTCGCTAGCAAGGCTGGCAATGTATGTTCGGAATTCTTTAGCATGCTCTGCAGAAAGTTTATGAACAGGGCTTTCTTCGTTTGGAAATTCTGCCGAAGCTTTGATAAAGGCCATGCCTCTGAAATCAGGAGATGTAACCCACTCCTCAATAAAGTCTAAAAGTTTTTGGATTTTTTCGGCAGGGTGTTTGCTGCTACGATTTAGGTTCTCATTTAGCCAAGCTTGAAAATCTTCATGGCCTTTTTGTAACACTTCTAAAATCAAATCTTCTTTAGATCTGAAATATTTGTAAAGCGTCATTTTGGTTGTTCCAGCAACTGCGACTATCGTGTCAACACCCGTAGAGTTAATTCCGCGACTATGAAATAGGTCAGTTGCAACGTGCAATATTTTTTCTCGTAAAGCAGACATTTTGATTGTCTTTCTTCTTAAAGAAGAAACTCTAGCACAAATTTTTGTTGATTTGGCATTTACTGTTTGGTCATTAATTATTACGAGTTGATTTCTATATTTTCAATTTACCTAATAAAATTAATAGGTAAACATAAAGCCTCTAGTATTTTATGGGTATTTTCTATACTGAATTGTATAAATTTAATTCGTCGAGTTTTTCATAAGCTTTGGGGTGTAATTGCACCGTATTTTTTGCATGTAATGTTGTGCAATCATTTGATCGTGCGCATTGGTAGGAACTTGTCCACCTACTACATCCTCTAGGTAGATTTTTTTGTCGGCATCGGGTATCTGTAATACTTCGATAAACTGGCAGTCCCCGCCTCTCATTGTCTCAATGGAAGCATACATATCAGCCGTATTTTTTGGGTTCCCGTTTGTTTCAGGAGGGTTGTTGGCTTGGGTAAGCATAGGCATTTCAGACAAGGCTGTACTAGCATCATTTTTTGCAATGGGGTCTAGTGTTAAGTTGGTGCCCTGGATTTTGAATACATAGATACTGATAGTGATGATGCCTAGCAATATGACCAATGCGCTCAAAGATTTAGATTTGCTGAAGTAAATACTTTTACGTTCACATTGTGCGTCAATCAGTGCTTTTGCTACATGTTTTGCATGATCAAGAGATTCGTTTTTTGTGTGTCCAATTTGGGTATTTAAAGCGCTCGAAGCAAGGAATATAAGCTGTTCTGCAAGAACTTCAGGCATTGGGCTCCCCATTTTTTTGGCCTCATTGGTTAAATAGCTCAGTAATAATTTGGGCTGGGTATTGTCTAAAAGACCTTGCTGAATTAATGAATTTATTTGAGGCGCATCTAGCCAGTCAGACAATATATTAAATAGGTTCAATATTCGAGCTTCAGGGGTTGTGCCTGATTTCTCAAGCATTTTGATGAGCCATTCTGAATTAAGAATTTGCATATATTCGGCTTAAAATGGTTTTACTTCGACCAAAATGATAATAGCAATAAGCGCTATGACAGGTGCTTCATTAAACCATCGATAATAAATGTGGCTGTGGCGGTTGCGGTTGTGTTTGAAATCTAATAATAATTTCCCACAGTAAATGTGATAAAAAACTAGTGCGATAACGATTGCGATTTTTGTATAAAGCCACCCGCCAGAAATGCCATAACCCAGCCAAAGCCAAAGCCCAAAAATAATGGTTAAAATTCCGCCTGGCGTCATAATGCCGTAATACAATTTTCTTTCCATAATTTTGAAGCGCTCGTGGCTGATTTGATCGTCTGACATGGCATGGTAAACAAAAAGTCTAGGTAAATAAAACATACCGGCGAACCAAGTCACCATGAAAATAATATGCCCAGCTTTTACCCATAACATTATTTCGCTCCTTTATTGATTAGTGCCATATCTAAAATCTTATGTAAATATACAAAATCAAGCTTGCCTATTGTCTTCCCAATCATCTGGCCATCTTGATTGATAATGATCGAAGTTGGCGTAAGGCTAATGTTACCAAAGGCTCTGCTAAGCTTTTCTTCGCTGTCATGAACAACAGGAAATGGGAGTACATTTTTTTTGCTAAAATTAAGTACGTGATTCGGCGGATCATCTGCAGTAGAAACAGCTATAATTTCCAGGCCTGAATCATGATATTGTTTATAGGCATTTACTAAGTCTGGCATTTCTTCTATACATCCTCGGCAATAAGTTGCCCAAAAATTAATAACAATCATTTTGCCTTTTAGTGATTCCATTGAGATTGAATTACCTTCAATTGTTGTGAAAGTAACATTCGGAGCATTTTTTTTATCATTTAAATTTACAAATAGAAATACTAGTAAGGTTGCCACAATAATAAGTGGAATAAGAATTTTTGATGTTGATTTCATATTGAAGCTGTTGGCCAATGGAATGTTGTGTTGTTGCATAGGTAAGATTTGCATTGTGCGGTTTTTTCAAAAAAATGTCATTAATTCCACAAGCTTGATTTCTTTCTGTGCCCTTTATATCCACAATCTTGTAACCGTTTAATGCCGTTAAACGCCATGATATAATTCCTTCTTTAATTCAACGTGAATACTCATGGCCAGCCGCTTACGCGAAATTCCATATAACTACACCTCATTCTCAGACCGAGAAATTGTCATAAGATTTTTGGGGGAGGATATTTGGAATGTTCTTAATGAGCTTCGGGGTGAGCGGAAAACCGGGCGTTCAGCCCGCATGCTATTTGAAGTGCTAGGCGATTTATGGGTTGTTACACGTAATCCATATTTGCAAGATGATTTGCTTGCAAGTAAAAAACGTAGACATGAGCTAATAGCCGCTCTTAATCATCGCATTCACGCTATTCATGAACGCTCGCAAGATAATCCCCTAGTATTGAAACTGGTTGTTGCAGCACGTGAGGCTGTCAATGTCTTTGAAGAGGACTTTAAACAAACTGAAACTTTACGTAAAAAAGCCTTGATTAAGCTTGGTAAATTTACTCGTAAAGATAATATCCAGTTCGATGGTTTGGCTCGGGTCTCTCATGTTACGGATGCGACCGATTGGCGCGTTGAGTATCCTTTTGTAGTGGTGAGTCCAGACACTGAAATCGAAGTAGCTTCGATTGTTAAAGCATGTATAGAGCTTGGTTTGACGATCATTCCTCGTGGGGGTGGTACGGGTTATACGGGTGGCGCAGTTCCATTAACTAAATTATCAGCTGTCATTAATACCGAAAAATTAGACGCCATTGGCCGTGTTGAAATGCGTACATTGCCGGGGGTTTCTCGCCAAGTTCCTACATTGCATTGCGGTGCCGGGGTTGTCACTCGCCGTGCCATGGAAACTGCAAGTGAGGCTGGATTAGAGTTTGCCTGCGACCCAACTTCTGCTGATGCGTGCTGTATCGGCGGCAATGTAGCAATGAATGCAGGCGGCAAAAAGGCGGTGCTTTGGGGGACGGCATTAGATATCTTAGCGTCGTGGCGCATGGTGACGCCTGATGCCAATTGGTTAGAAGTTGAGCGTCTGGATCACAATCTTGGAAAAATTCATGATATTGCTGTGGCAAGGTTTCGTATTACCCGTTTTGATATAGATGGTAAAACCATGCTTGGCGAGCCTGAAGTTTTAGAAATTGCTGGCCCAAGTTTCCGTAAAGTAGGATTAGGCAAAGACGTGACTGATAAGTTTTTATCGGGCCTGCCAGGCATTCAGAAAGAGGGTTGTGATGGTTTAATTACTTCAGCGACATTTATTTTGCACCGCATGCCGAAGCATGTGCGAACAGTTTGCTTGGAGTTTTTTGGACACGTCGCACTTGCTGTGCCTGCCATTGTGGAAATAAAAGATTACTTAGACGCTACAGAATCAACATTGCTTGCTGGTTTGGAGCACATGGATGAACGATATATCAAGGCAGTCGGTTATGCCACCAAAGCAAACCGAAGTGAACGCCCAAAGATGGTCTTGATCGCTGATATTGCAAGTGATGATGAAAATGCTGTAGGGGAAGCAGCCTCTCATATTGTTCGGCTTGCTAATGCTCGGGGTGGTGAAGGTTTCGTTGCTGTTTCCGCAGAAGCGCGAAAGAAATTTTGGCTTGATCGTGCCAGAACAGCTGCGATTGCTAAACATACTAATGCTTTCAAGATTAACGAGGATGTGGTGATCCCATTACCACGTTTAGGCGATTATTCTGATGGAATTGAGCGTATTAATATCGAGCTTTCAATTGCTAATAAACTGAAATTAGTCGACTCGATTGAGTCGTTCTTGCAGGGCGAATTGCCTTTGTATGAGGATGACGATACACAAGTTGACCAAGAAATGTTGCTAGCGAAAAAAGTACAATCATTAAAACTACTTCAAGAGGTAAAGTCGCATTGGCTGAAAGTTTTAGCAACTCTTGATTTGCCAACATCTAGCCTTGGTCAGGAGTACGCAAACCTTGCTGTTGAAAACGTTTTTCGGGCGGTGCAAGAGCATCAAGTCCGAATCTCATGGAAACGTGAGATTAAGAAACCACTACAATCAATTTTTGCAGGTCGAGAATATCAGAGGATTCTTGAGCGATGCGATGAAATTCATCGACAGGTTCTTAAAGGACGTGTTTTCGTTGCCCTCCATATGCATGCGGGTGATGGCAATGTTCATACTAATATTCCAGTTAATTCAGACGATTATGAAATGATGCAAGCTGCTCATGCAGCGGTGGTTCGGATCATGAAACTTGCAGGGGATTTAGATGGTGTCATTTCAGGTGAGCATGGGATTGGCATTACAAAAATGGCCTTTTTGGATGAAAAGACGATTTCTACTTTTGCAGCCTATAAGCAAAAGGTAGATCCAGAAGGTCGGTTCAATAAAGGTAAGTTAATGGCTGGGTCTGGCTTAGAAAGAGCCTATACCCCAAGCTTTGGTTTGCTAGAGCAAGAGTCTATTATTATGGAGCAGTCGGCAATTGGTGATATAGCTGATTCTATAAGTGATTGTTTGCGTTGTGGTAAATGTAAGCCAGTTTGTACTACTCACGTACCACGTGCTAATTTGCTATATAGCCCTCGGAATAAGATTCTTGGGACCTCATTACTTATTGAGGCGTTTTTGTACGAAGAGCAAACGCGTCGTGGTATTTCGCTTAAACATTTTGATGAGTTTAACGACGTGGCTGATCATTGTACCGTTTGCCATAAGTGTTTAAATCCATGCCCTGTCGATATTGATTTTGGGGATGTTTCAATTGCGATGCGTAACTTTCTGCGTGAGCAGAATAAAAAGCATTTTAATCCTGGAACCTCTGTCGCAATGACATTCCTTAACCTTAAAGACCCTGCAACAATTAAATTGATGCGAGGTTTAATGGTGGGCGTAGGCTACAGAGCACAAAGACTTGGTCATGCACTGCTTAACAGACTTGGTTTATTAACAGGCTTTAAAAAACGGCCACCAGCAACCTTGGGTAAGCCTGATATTCAATCGCAGGTGATTCATTTCTTGAACCGTCCTATGCCCAAAGCCATGCCAACCAAAACTTCCCGTGCCTTGTTAGGCATTGAAGATGACAAGATGGTGCCTGTTATTCGTGACCCTAAAAAAATGGGCGAAGAGGGTGATGCTGTATTTTATTTCCCAGGGTGTGGATCAGAGCGTTTGTTCTCAACGGTGGGTTTGGCGACGCAGGCCATGCTTTATGAGATTGGTGCAACAACGGTATTGCCCCCAGGATACTTGTGCTGTGGATATCCACAAACAGCCAGCGGCAATCATGATAAAGGCCAGCAAATTACGGCAGAAAATCGTGTGCAGTTTCATCGAATTGCTAATACTCTAAACTATCTTGATATTAAAACGGTGATTGTGTCGTGTGGCACTTGCATGGATCAACTGCAAAAGTATGAATTTGAGAAAATATTCCCAGGCTGTCGCCTGCTTGATATTCATGAATATTTGATGGAAAAAGGCATGAAATTGGAAGGGATTAGTGGGACTCGCTATATGTACCATGACCCTTGCCATAGCCCAATGAAGACTTATGCTCCGCTTAAGGTCACGAATGCTTTAATGGGCCAAGAGGTCACCTTGAATGAACGTTGCTGTGGTGAATCAGGCACTTTTGCCGTGAGTCGTCCAGATATTGCAACGCAGGTAAAAATGCGTAAGCAAGAAGAATTAGAAAAGGGGATGACTAAGCTTGGTTTGACCCCGGGCTTACCAGAGCAAGAGGTGAAGATTCTCACTTCTTGCCCAAGTTGTTTGCAAGGCCTATCTCGTTATGGTGAAGATACAGGTATTAAATCTGATTATATTGTTGTGGAGATGGCAAAGCATTTGCTCGGTGAAAATTGGATGCAGGATTATGTTGAAAAGGCTAACAACGGGGGGATAGAGAAAGTTCTTCTTTAGAAAATTAGTATTAATAAAAAAGGGTGAACTCTTTTAAGAGGTCACCCTTTTTTATTGTTGTTGAATAAATTACTGAAGCATTGTGATTTGTTTATGAATGATTCTCGATTTTGGAAATACGGCTTTAAATGTACTGCCTTTGCCAAACTCACTAGTAACTTCTAAGCGGCCTTGATGTCGATTTATTATATGTTTGACAATAGAGAGGCCTAAGCCCGTGCCCCCAGTTCCCCTACTGCGACTTCGGTCAACACGATAGAAGCGTTCAGTCAGTCTATCAAGATGGTGTTGCTCAATGCCTAGGCCTGTATCTGTAACGCTAAAGATCGCTTCTTGATTTTGTTCTTCCCACTTCATCGCAATGGTTCCGCCATTTGGAGTATAGCGAACTGCATTACTGACTAAATTACCAAAAGCACTGTGTAGTTCTTGGTTAGATGCGATTAGTGCTAAAGATTGGTCAGCGTCAAGCGTGATGTTATGGCATCCTTTGCTGAGACTTTTGGATTCATTTAGGATGTTATTTAGTAGTGCATACACATCTAAATCCGTCTCTTCAGGAGATGTTGCGCCACTTTCTAATTGAGATAGTGCTAACAAGTCTTCAATTAATAAACGCATTCGGCTCGTTTGCTCTTGCATCATTTCAAAGTAATTGCGAAGATTTTCAGGCACGGCCCCTTCCATGTCACTTAAGGTTTCAAGAAAGCCACCAACGACGGTAAGCGGGGTTCTAAGTTCATGTGAGACATTCGCTATAAAATCCCTGCGCATATGTTCCAGCTTTTCTTGATTGCTGACATCCCGGCAAATAAGTAGTTTTTGGCTACTACCAAAAGCGACCAATTGAATTTCTAAGGTTATGTCTAGTCTGATCCAGGATTTCAGCTTTATTGGCTCAATATCTACGTGATGTTCTAGGTATTTGATAAATTCTGCATTTCTAACCAGATAGACTATCGGTTTGTTAATGTCTTGTTTGAGCAGTAAACCCAGTTGTTGTTCAGCAGGTTTATTGCACCACTCAATTTTATTGTTATCATCTAGAAGGATAACGCCATCTGGCAGTGCGCTAGCGGCGTGTCGAAAACGTTCTAAAGCAGCACTTAGCTGAACTTTGCTTAGATTATGACGTCTTTGTTCATGATAAATAGTGGCGAATATATCTTCCCAAGCGCCAGTGGCAATTGGCATAGAAATGAGGTCTGGTTTTTTATACCAGCCTATAAGTTTATCCAGCCAATACAAATGGTGAAAAAGATAGAGTGTGATGCTTACGGCGAAAGTTAAGAGCGCTAGTTCAGCACCTTGTACTTCCCAAATAATGAGGCAGATTAAAGTGAGGCTGAGAATCAGCCAAAATGCTCTCCAGCGGATGTCTTGCAAGGCTATTCAATCATTAAAAGAAGGCCTGCTTATTATGATCTATTGTGCAGAAAAACGGTAGCCAACACCACGTACAGTTTGAATTAAATTTTCATGGCTCGTTTGCTCAAGAGCAAGTCGTAAACGTCTTATATGCACATCTACAGTTCGATCCTCAACAAAAACTTTATCTCCCCACACGCGATCTAGCACTTGGCTTCGTGAATGAACACGTTCAGGATTGGACATTAAATAATGTAATAATTTAAATTCTGTTGGGCCGAGTTCAATTGTTTTTTTATTGCCTGTGACCCGGTGAGTAATTGGATCTAATCGAAGTCCATGTGATTCAATTGGATCGTCTGTCATTTGCGGCGCACGGCGGCGAAGTACAGCCTTGATTCGAGCGTTCAATTCGCGAGGGCTAAAAGGCTTAGTGACGTAATCATCAGCGCCGACCTCTAAACCTCGAATTTTGTCAGACTCTTCTCCACGCGCAGTTAACATGATGATAGGAATTACTTTTGTAAGTTCATCTGTTTTAAGTTTTCGCGCATACTCAATACCACTCATTCCTGGCAACATCCAATCTAGGATGATGAGGTCGGGCAAAGCATCTCGCATCAGCATTTGAGCTTGTTCTACAGAAAGTGCACGGATTGGATTATGACCTGCCTGCGATAGATTTAGCGCAAGTAATTCTTGAATTGCAGGTTCGTCTTCAACAATTAATATATTTGCAGCCATAAGTTTAGTTTCTCACTTAGATAAAGTTTTATCACATTTTTGCACTATATGAATAAATTGTGACATCTTGATGACAATTATATGGCTAATTAAAGTTAATGAAACTGACGCGTTTTAAATCACTTTGCTGCTTAGTGTTATCATTACGCATTGTTGAAGTATAAGAATAAAAAAAGGGGTCGTTGTTGAATATCATAGAGAAAAATTTTGATGGTACAGGTCTTAAAATAGGGATTGTACTCTCTCGTTTTAATAGCCAAGTTGGCGAGGGACTATTAAAAGCCTGTGAAGCTAGATTGTTGGCTTTAGGTGTCGCTGCAGAAGATATTACCTTGGCTACTGTACCTGGGGCCCTTGAAACACCCGTAGTATTGCAAGAGATGGCAAACAGTGAAAAATTTGATGCGTTGGTTGCATTAGGCGCCATTATTCGAGGTGAGACTTATCATTTTGAAGTGGTTTCAAATGAATCTGCGCGGGGAGTTTCTGAAGTTCAGTTGCAATACGGCATACCAGTTGCGAACGCAATTCTAACAACAGAAAATGATGAGCAAGCGTTAGCTCGTATTGATATTAAAGGCGCGGAAGCCGCTGAAGTTGCAATTGAAATGGTCAACTTACTGAAGGCAATATGAGCGACAATCAAAAGCAAACCGTCAGCAAATCTAGCAAGCCAGCAGGGAATCGCCGTAAATCACGTGAGCTTGCCTTAAAGGGGCTGTATCAATATTTATTGAGCCCCAAAGAATTGGGCCTGATCATCCGAGAAATGGCGGATGAAGCTGATTTTGTTCGTGCAGATGAAAGTTATTTTAGAAGCTTATTGGAAGGCGTGTACAGTCAGATTCAAGAACTAGATATGCGAATTAATAAATATTTAGATAGGCCGATTACTGAGCTTAGTCCAATTGAACATGCGATTTTATTAATTTCATCTTTTGAATTAATTTTTGATAGCAGTATTCCATACCGTGTTGCTATTAATGAAGGGGTGGAGCTTGCTAAAATTTATGGTGGAACTGACGGACACAAATATGTGAATGGAGTATTGGATAAGTTAGCAGCCGAAGCAAGACCATCTGAAGTTAGTCGTTAAGTGAATTAAATGCACAATAAAAAAGCCAAGCATAGCTTGGCTTTTTTATTGTGCGAATTTTATCTATTAAATAGTTATAAATTGATTGTATAAGCCGGTTTCATCTAATCGTATACATGAGCCATGCTCATACCAATCCCCAAGGACTATACGTTGACATAAATGCTCATCAATTATCATCCTATGATTGTTGGGTCTGTGGGTATGGCCGTGGATGAATATCTGAGGATACTGATGTTGGCGCATCATGGCGAAGACCGCCTCGTTATTTACATCCATAATTTTTTGAGACTTGTTGGACTTTGCATGTTCGCTTTGTAGTCTCAATGATTCAATTTGTGATTTTCGAGCATTTAGCGGATGAGATAGAAACTCGGCTTGCCATGTTGCCATGCGCACTTGTTTGCGAAAAGCTTGGTAGTCTTTGTCATCAGTGCACAAATTGTCACCATGACTAATTAATACGCGTTTCCCATATAAGTTAATTTCACTTGGGTCTGGAAGTATCTTAATATTAGCTGCTTTTGAGAATTGGTCGTTAATCAGAAAATCACGGTTGCCATGAATAAAAAAAAGCTTGGTACCTGACTCGCTAAGAAGTTTTAATGCATGGATAATTTCAGCATGGTCGGCATGATCTATATCATCATCGCCCGCCCAGTACTCAAATAAATCTCCAAGAATGTATAGCCTTTCGGCCTTACTGGCTGTATTTTGCAAAAAATTGATGAATGCTTTAATTATAGCGGGCCGTGAGGCGCATAAATGCAAATCGGAAATGAACAGGCTGTGGCTCACTTCATTTCCGATGTCAGTCATTTTAAAACTAATGCTACTTTAGCAAACTTCAGCACGTTCAATGATGACGCTTTCACTTGGAACGTCTTGATGTCCGCTGCGGCTTCCTGTTTTTACTTTAGCGATTTTATCAATCACTTCTGTTCCTGCAACTACTTTACCAAACACGCAGTAGCCCCAGCCTTGTGAGGTTGGGGAAGTAAAGTTTAAGAAATCATTGTCAGCAATATTAATAAAAAATTGGCTGCTGGCTGAATCAGGGGCAGGTGTTCTTGCCATAGCAATTGTATATGTCTTGTTTTTTAAGCCGTTGTTAGCTTCATTTTTAATTGTTGCATTCGTATCTTTTTGTGACATTTCAGCCGTAAAGCCACCACCTTGAATCATGAAGCCATCAATCACGCGATGGAAGATGGTATTGCTGTAAAAGCCACTTTCTACATAAGTTAGAAAGTTGGCTACGGTGATAGGTGCTTTTTCTGCATCTAATTCAATTGTAAATGCACCAAAGTTTGTATGTAACTTAACCACGTTATTTCCTTATAAATTTAAGTAAAAGTTTTAAAAAGAGCCCTTTAAGCGGCCCCCTCGTAAATAATTTTCCATTGTTGATTTTCGAAAATCCAATATTGACGCTTCCGCATTTGGCTATCCAGTAAATTGCTATGGAACGATTGGTCGAATGTCACAACCGCCATTGGTAATTGATTATTTGGATAACGGAATATGCTTAAGTTCGATAACTTGATATCAACTTTTAGCCTGCTTGCTTGAATGCGACGCTTTTCTTCAGCCCATTGATTGAAGTCCAAGCTGCCATTAGAAAACCCATTGGCATAGTGCTTTAAATAGATGTCAGTTTCTTGTGACTCCCAGTCTTTTCGCCAGGACTCAAGGCTCCCCAATAATTCTTGTTTGTCTTTTGGTGCTTGGTCAGGCTTCAGCCATTCCATGTCTTTACTGACGATAACTGGGACATTCCCTTGTTGCAATATAGGCGTGAGAATGCTTAAGTCTTGGTTTGATATGACCAAGCAACCATCGCTTGATAGCGGAGCTCTACTGTAGGTGTCATGAGGTGTTCCATGAAGCCATATGCCGCTGCCAGTCTTGCCTTGTCGTTTATCCCATTCGTTAGGATAGCTTAATGGATAGGCGGCTTCGCCATACATGTCCGCAAGTTTGTGTGTCAGTTTTGCGGATGTAAAATAAACTCCAAGCGGTGTTTTTTTATCGCCGGCATATTTTTTTTCACTTCCATTTTTACCAATCGTGACGTAAAAGTCTGCAATGTATTGTGGGGTGCCGTTGTCGTTACGATATACAAACAAGCGAGATTTATCTGTATCAACTACAAAGATATAGTGCTGTGAGCGGTCCAGTTGCCAAATAGGTTCTGGAATTAGATTGTTAGAGCTTTTATCAAAATAACGCTCTATTCTTTTTCGTGCCTCATCGCGGTAACCAGCAACATCTTCAGACGTTGGATTGGGGCTTCCAAAGCCTTGGAATTGCTGGCCCTGCGCTAACAGCAAATCGCCTTTGACTAGATGAGCAAGTTTGAAATTAGGGGTGGCGACAATGACTTTATCAAGCGTGTTTAATGCAGAATCAATTTGACCGGATGAAATTGCTATCAAACTTTGAGCAAGTAGTTCCTCTGTTTTATTGGATTCAAAAATGGTGGCACGTATAAGCGGATTCACTTCTGGGCGATTTAGCGCAGTTGCATTCCAGGGACATACTGCAACTAGAATCAATATAAAAGCTGTACATAGCTTAAATTTCAACTTAGGGTGGTGTCCAAAAAGTTTCACGATCTTATTAATAATATCCTTAAGTTTAATGATCGGCTTTCTCTTGCTCAATTAGCCATTTGCCGTTAGAAAGGACAAACATTAAAGTTTTTGATGTTTTTTGGGCCAAGCTTCCAGAGTGGTAGTTTTGTTTGAAGCTGGCTTTAGCATGTACATTATCATCCATATGCACGTTAATTTTTGAGATAGTAATCTCGATTTTTACATTCTTGTTGATGCGCTCGCGGCGTGTTTCTTCCCATGCTTTACGGCTCACCCCATCTGGCGTTTTGAATGACTCAGCATATGCTTCTAAATAAGCATCAACATTTTTGTTAGACCAAGCGGCTGCCCATTTGTTGACGGCATTTACAACGCTTTGTGAATCATTGGATGCTGTTTCGCTTGTCTCTGGTTTGTTATTTCCTTTTGTTGGTTCAGGCGCTTTTGTTGTTGCGTTTGATTCATGCGTGGCTGACAAGGTTGTATTGTTATTTGCAGGTTTTGCAGCTACAGCTAACCCACTTTTCCCACTGACACTAAACAAGTCTTTAATTAAAAGAAGTTTGTTTTGAGCGCGAGCGTTGCTTGTGTCTAGTTGTAGAGCTTTCCCATAAGCTTCGGATGCCATTTTTGCGTAGATATCGCCAAGGTTTTCGTGCGCAGTTGCGTAGCTTGGATGTGTTTTAATTGCGCTTTCAAGGGCTTGTTTTGCTTTATCAAACTGTCCTTGATCAGCATAAAGTACAGCTAAATTGTTATATGGCTCTGGCAAAGCAGGGAAGCGTTGTGTGATGTCAGAAAAAGCTTTAATTGCGTCATCTTTTTTACCTTGCTCAGCAAGCATTACGCCCCGCATAAAGAGTGCTTGAACGTCGTTTGGATTGGCAGTAATGTGATTGTTAATTCGATCCAACGCTGCAGACTGCTGACCTTGGCTTGCTTGTTGCGCAATGTCTTTCAGGTCGTCAGCATTAACTGAACATGACAAGATCAGTGTTGCTAGCAGCAGTAAACGAATTGATAAAGCGCGTGATATAACCATTGTGATATACTTTTTCGCAGTTTGATGAGGTGTTTGATTCTATCAAAAACCACGTCTTTGCTCTAGTAGCGCAACACAATAAACCATATTTATTTAGACATTTAAGTGTTACATCTTTCAATGCTCATTATTTAAGCCTTAAGTTCTTAGTAAAAAATTAAATGCTCAAAATCTACAATACCCTCGCACGTGAAAAACAAACTTTTGTTCCTATGGTGGCAGGTAAAGTCAGCATGTATGTTTGCGGGATGACGGTTTACGATTTCTGCCACCTTGGTCATGCGCGGGTAATGGTGGTATTTGATATGGTTAGTCGCTGGCTAAGAGCATCTGGGTTAGATGTGATTTATGTTCGCAACATTACTGATATCGACGATAAGATTATTAAGCGCGCAAGGGAGAATGGCGAAGATATTAGCGTGCTGACCCAACGTTTTATTGATGCAATGGATGAAGACTCTGCCTTGCTTGGCGTATTGCGTCCTGATATTGAGCCACGCGCAACTGAACATGTGCTGGGCATGATTGAAATGATTTCTACCTTGATTGAGAAATCCCATGCCTATCAAGCAGAAAATGGCGATGTATTTTATGCGGTTAATAGCTTTCAAAATTACGGGAAACTTTCTGGCAAGTCTTTAGAAGATTTACGTGCCGGAGAACGTGTAGAAGTAGATACTTTTAAACGTGATCCAATGGACTTTGTGTTGTGGAAATCTGTAAAGCCAAATGAGCCTAGTTGGGATTCCCCTTGGGGTAAGGGTCGTCCAGGCTGGCATATTGAATGTTCAGTGATGGGGGCATGTCATTTGGGCAAGCATTTTGATATTCACGGGGGTGGTCAGGATTTGCAATTTCCGCATCATGAAAACGAAATAGCGCAGTCCGAAGCCGCGAACGATTGCACTTTCGTTAACTATTGGATGCATAACGGTTTTGTGCGCGTTGATGATGAGAAAATGTCCAAGTCTTTGGGCAATTTTTTTACGATCCGCGAGGTACTTAAAAAATACGATGCAGAAGTCGTGCGTTTTTTTATTTTGCGCGCTCATTACCGTAGTCCCCTTAATTATTCAGACAAGCATTTAGATGACGCTAAGCAAGCATTGAGCCGTCTTTACACGGCATTGCGTGGCATTGATGTTGTCGCTAAAGTCGATAAGAGTGCTGCTTCTTACGAAGCATTTAAAACGGCCATTGATGATGACTTTAATACACCTGAGGCGCTTGCTGTTCTGTTTGATTTAGCTAACACATTAAATAAATCAGGTGACCTTGCTGTGGCTGCGCAGCTTAAAGGCCTGGCAAACATTCTTGGCTTGCTTGCGCGAAGTTCGGAAGATTTTATGCAAGCGGGATCCTCATCTAGTTTAGATGTGGCGCTGATCGAAGCACAAATCTTTGCGCGTTCAGAAGCTAAAAAAGCTAAAGACTTTGCAGAGGCGGACCGTATTCGCAAGGATTTGTTAGATCAAGGAATTATCCTGGAAGATAATTCCCAAGGCACAATCTGGCGCAGATGAACCTCTATAAATTCGCAAAGCCGTTTTTATTTCAGCTTGATGCTGAAAACGCCCATGACTTGACCTTAAAGAGTCTCAGGTTTGCTGAAAAAACAGGTGTGCTGTCTTTACTTCCCAAGCCTGTCCAATGTGAGCCTAAAGAGGTGATGGGTCTTACTTTCCCTAATCCTGTTGGTTTGGCGGCTGGACTGGATAAAAATGGCGCAGTTATAGATGGTTTAGCGGCCTTAGGATTTGGCTTTCTTGAGATCGGGACGATTACTCCACGTGCTCAACCAGGAAATCCTAAACCAAGACTTTTCAGGTTAAAGGAAGCGGAAGCCATCATTAACCGTTTTGGCTTTAATAACTTGGGGGTCGACAATCTCATTCAAAACGTTGAAACCGTTAAATACCGAGGCATTCTTGGTATTAATATAGGTAAGAATTTTGATACGCCTAACGAAAGTGCTGTTGATGATTATCTCGTTTGTATGCGTAAAGTTTATGCCCATGCAAGCTACATCACTGTAAATATTTCCTCTCCAAACACTAAGCATTTGCGTCAATTGCAGGAAAAAGATGCCTTGGATGCTTTGCTTGCAATTTTAAAGGCTGAGCAACAGGTATTAGCTGGTAAGCACGGTAAATATGTACCGATTGCTTTAAAAATCGCGCCTGATTTGGATAAGTCTCAAGTTGTTGATATTGCTGATTTATTGAAAGCGCATCAGTTTGATGGTGTAATTGCGACGAATACAACCTTGGCGCGAGATGCTGTGGTTGGTTTGTCCAATGCCGATGAAGCCGGCGGTCTCTCTGGGACGCCAGTCCGTGAAAAATCAACGCTGGTTATTTCTCAACTTTCAAAACAATTAGCTGGGGAATTGCCTATTATTGGCGTGGGCGGCATTTCAAATGGCGCTGATGCTGCTGAGAAGATTGCTGCGGGTGCGAGCTTGGTTCAGATATATAGCGGCTTAATTTATCGTGGACCAAGCTTGGTGCGTGATATTTGTAAAACGCTAGCTTAGTAGCTTTAGCTCAAGCTAGCGCAATACGCTCCAGCTCATCGGGTCAAAAGGTTTGCTGTGGCTTCGAAGTTCGTAATACAGGCCTGAGGTTTCATTACCGCCGCTGTTGCCTACGCTGGCGATTGTATCGCCACCTTTTATTGTGTCTCCAATTTTGCGAAGCAAGGATTGGTTGTTGCCATATAAGCTCATATAGCCACCACCGTGGTCAACAATGATGAGGTTACCGAAGCCTCTCATCCAGTCTGCAAATACTACGCGACCATTGGCGATCGATTTTACTTCATTGCCCTCATTAGATTTGATAAACAAACCCTTCCAAGTAAGCCCTGTGTCCTGACGACTATTGCCAAATTTATTGGTGACTTCACCTCGAACGGGTAAGTTAAGTTTTCCCTTGAGGGACTCAAAACTGCTGCCATCAAAAGCATTATTTGGAAGTGATTCATTTGTGGCCAACGGCAGTTGGGTGTGGGGTTCAGTTTCTGTTTTACTTGTTGCAGCTTCGCGAGATGAATCTGAAGGCTTGTTTGTTGGTGAAGACTTTTGTGGTTTTGGTTGAGATGCTCTTGCTAAACGATCAACTAATTGGGATAAGCTTTTTTCATCGCGTTTTAGCTTTTCAATTTCATTGCGTTGCGCGTTGATTTGAGATGAAAGCTTTTCTAAAACTTTGCTATGAGCCTGTTTCTGCGACTCAAGATTTTTGCGTTCCATTTCTTGTTTGCTTTTAAGATTCACTACTTCTTTAAGAGCATTCGCAGTTTCTTCATTCAGTTTTGTGACGCGCCCCAAATTTGATTGCATATTCATAATTTGAGCCTGACGGGCACGTGCAATATATGAAAAATATTGCAGTTGGCGTGTAAGCTCACTCGGGTCCTGTTCCTGCAAAATAACTTGTAGGTAATTTTGTTGGCCATGTAAGTATTGTTCGTAAATTTGTTTACTTAATTGAGATTTTTGACCTTCAATCGTCTTTTCTAGACTAGCTTTTTGAGTTTGCAATGCTTGTAATGATTCGCTTTGCTGCTGCTGCCGTTGCTTTAATTCGAATAGTTTCCGATTAGTTTCACTAATAGCTTTTTCACTTTCTTTTAGAGCATCAGAAGCATCGGCATGGGCTTCTTTTGTTTTCCCTAATTCTTTTGTAAGCGACTCAATACGATCATGGATGTTATTCAGTTTTTCTTTCGGCTTTTCGGCTTTATTAGCCGCAAAAGAAAATGACGAACTTAACGTAAGCGCGAGCAAAGTAAATGCAACTAAAAAACGGTTGGTATGCTTTAACATGCTTATTTAATTTGTATCAATGAATGGCCAGTCATTTCTGCTGGCTGGGGCAGTCCCATCATATTTAGCAAGCTTGGAGCGATATCTGACAGAGAACCTGTTTTTTGCATTTCGGCATCACGGCCGATATAAAGAAGCGGTACTAAGTTAGTTGTATGTTGAGTGTGAGGTTGGTTATTTTCTAAGTCTTGCATCATTTCTACATTTCCATGGTCAGCAGTAATGATGATTTCCACACCCGCGCTTTGTGCGACAGGGACTAATCGACCAATACATACGTCAAGTGCTTCAACTGCTTTTATAGCGGCTGACATAATGCCTGTATGGCCGACCATGTCGCAGTTAGCGTAATTGCAAATAATGGCGGCATATTTTTGGCTTAGAATAGCTTCCTCTAATTTCTCTGTCAGTTCAAATGCGCTCATTTCAGGTTGCAGGTCATAAGTTGCTACTTTTGGTGAAGGGATGAGAATGCGACTTTCACCCTGAAATGTTTTTTCTTCACCACCGTTAAAGAAAAAGGTGACGTGAGGATATTTTTCAGTCTCAGCAATTCGAAGTTGATTTAAGCCTTGGTTGGCGATGTATTCGCCAAAAGTGTTTTGAATGTTGGTTGGCGGAAAGATCGCCTTAGCATTCGCTTCATTTTTGTCATACATGGTGAGTGTGTAATAGCCACCCAGCTTAGGAAGTTTGTTGCGCTGAAAGCCTTCAAAGTTTTGATCTAAAAAGCATGTCGTCATCTGACGTGCCCGATCTGAACGAAAGTTCATAAATAGAATGACGTCCCCGTCATCTATGAAAACAGGGTCTTTGCCAGATTTGGTAATGGATGTGGCTTTGACAAACTCGTCATTTTCGCCGCGCGCATAAGCTGCTTCAAGACCTTCAATGGCAGTAGTGGCTGAAAACTCACCCTTGCCTTCAGTGACCAATCGATAAGCCGGTTCGATTCGTTCCCATCGCTTGTCTCTATCCATCGCGAAGTAGCGACCACAGATAGAAGCAATTTCGCCTACACCAATGGATTGTAATTTTGTTTCTAATGCTTTTAGATATGGCTTTGCGCTAACGGGGGGGGTGTCGCGACCATCTAAGAAGGCATGCACATAGATTTTGTTTAAGCCCTGTTTTGCAGCCATGTTGATAACTGCATAGATGTGGTCTTGATGGCTATGAACTCCGCCATCAGAGAGTAACCCAAAGATATGTAAAGCCTTGCCATTATCTTTTGCAGCACTTATGGCCTCTAGAAGTAACGGGTTTTGATTGATTTCACCTGTAGCAATTGCATTATTGATGCGTTCAAACTCTTGATATATGACTCGACCAGACCCCATGCTAAGATGTCCAACTTCAGAGTTACCCATTTGACCTTCTGGTAAGCCGACAAAGCCTTCTGATGCATTAATAAGCATGTGCGGATATTGTTTCCAGAGTCTTTCCCAGTTGGGCTTTTTTGCCTGGGCAATGGCATTATCAGTAATTTCTTCCCGATATCCAAAGCCATCTAATATCAACAATATAACCGGTGTAATCTTCATGCAGAGTGTTTTCTTAGAGTGGGATCGTGTGTGTGACTATTTTAGTGATTTTTGCTTAATAAATCTGCATTATTTGCCTTAAATTCTATTTGCCAATTCTTATTTTGAGCGCTCTTTAGGTACAATTCATCATTCTAGTTAATCTTAGCGCGAAGCGCTTAATTGTCTAAAGGGCATTTCATGGCTAAAGTTTTAATGTATACCAGTGCGTATTGTCCATATTGCACTAATGCAGAACGCTTACTTAGCAGCAAAGGCGTAACTGATATTGAAAAAATCCAAGTCGATAGTGCGCCGGAGTTAAGAATTGCAATGATGGCAAAGACTGGACGTCGGACTGTGCCTCAGATCTATATTGGGGAGCATCATGTTGGCGGATTTGATGACTTACGTGCTTTGGATTTGGCTGGAGACCTTGATCAGTTATTAGGTGCGTAAAAAATTAAGCAACTCAAGCAATTAGTATAAGCATCGGTTAAAATGTGATGCTTTATTTATTATCGTATATATGCGTTTAGGTTAATTAACGCAATTTTTTGAATTTTTTTAGGGAAAATCATGGCAAATAAAGAAACACTTGCTGAGCAAACTACAGAAAATCAAGCGCTAGAACAAAATCAGGCGCCAGGTTTTGGCATTGAAAAATTGTATGTGAAAGATTTGTCATTAGAGTTACCTAATGCACCACAAATTTTTACAGAGCGTGATGCGCCGCAAATCGGCATCGAAATTAGCAACTCTGCAAGTAAAATTGATGAGGGCATATACGAAGTTGTACTAACAATTACGGTAACTTCAAAAATTGCTGAGAAAACTGCATTCTTAATTGAAGTCGCACAAGCTGGTATTTTCCAAGTGCGCAATGTGCCAGAAGAAAATCTAGAAATTATTTTCAGCATTACTTGCCCAAATATCTTGTTCCCTTATGCGCGAGAAGTTGTTTCGGACTTGTCGGTTCGTGCCGGCTTCCCACCAGTTGTGCTTAGCCCAATTAATTTTGAAGCGTTATATGCACAACAAAAACAACAACAAGCGCAAGATGAAGCTTCCAAAACAACACACTAAATTTTTATTGTTTTCGACATTATTTATGCTGTTGCCAAATTTGGCAGCAGCTGAATTTAGGTCGGTCGCAGTTCAAAAAGCCATTGTCTATGACTCACCTTCCGCACAAGGTAAAAAGTTATATTTGCTTGGTCAGGGATACCCTGTTGAAGTAATTGTTAATCTCGCTGATTGGATTAAGGTGCGAGATCAGCAGGGTGGTTTAAGTTGGATAGATGCTAAGCAATTAAGCACTAAGCGATTTTTGTTGATTATTCCGCAAGTGGCTGAAATTAAACAAACACCAGATTCTGGGGGTGTTGTTATAGGGCGGGTGGAAAAAGATGTGGTGCTAGAATTATTTGAAGCACCCAAGAATGGTTGGGTGAAGGTGATGCATCATGACGGATTGGCTGGATTTATCCAAACCACAGCTGTTTGGGGCCTCTAAGGAAACGCGATGAAGATAGCTGTACTGGGTGCTGGTGCTTGGGGAACTGCGTTGGCAATGCATATTAGCCAGCAACACCAAGTTTGCTTGTGGGCACGCAAGGCTGCTCATGTTGATGGTATGAGAAAAGTGCGTGCCAACCCAATGTATCTTGGTGATTTCAAATTCAATGACAATCTTAGCTTGGAGAGTGATTTAGACCTTGCCTTGCAAGGCGTTGATTTTATTGTTTCAGTTGTGCCCACCTCTGGGTTCAGGACTATGTTGCAATCGATTAGAGCGCTTGGGATTGAAGTGCCTTTAATTTGGGCAAATAAAGGCCTTGAACCAGTGACGGCGAAATTGCCACATGAGGTTGCGCTTGAAGAGTTAGGGGAAAATCAAGCTTGGGGTGCACTTTCAGGACCAAGTTTTGCTGCAGAGTTAGTTCGAGGTTTGCCAACAGCGGTTTCTTTGGCGGTGAATGATGCTGCTTTTGCAAAACATGCTGGCGCTGCACTTCATGGTGGTTCTTTACGTGTTTATACCAGCACTGATGTTGTTGGTGTTGCCGTTGGCGGAGCACTTAAGAATGTGATGGCAATTGCAGCAGGTATTTCAGATGGCATGCAGTTTGGCAATAATGCGCGTGCTGCCATGATTACTCGTGGACTAGCTGAAATGACACGTTTTGGTCTTGCCATGGGCGCGCAAAAGGATACCTTTATGGGATTGGCTGGGGCTGGTGACCTCATACTGACTTGTACGGGTCAATATTCTCGAAATCGTGAAGTTGGTTTGCAGCTTGCTAGTGGTAAGCCGCTAGAGGCAATTTTAGAAACATTGGGTCATGTGGCTGAAGGTGTTTATACCGCTAGGGAAGTGGTTAAGCGGGCAAAAGAGCTGGGGGTGGATATGCCTATTACACATCAGGTTGACCAAGTGCTATCTCAAGGAAAATCACCCCGCGAAGCGGTGATGGACTTGCTCAGTCGTGAACAAAAAGAAGAGATTTTTTAATTTAAACTCCTCCTTCAAAATCAATCTGTCTCCACGCCTCATATAAGAGCACTGCTGCTGAGTTAGATAAATTCAAGCTTCTACTTTGAGGCAACATCGGTAATCTTAATAAATGATCCCTGCTAAATTCATTGCGTATTTCTTCTGGAAGGCCGCGCGTTTCAGGCCCAAAAATAAAGACATCATCCTTTTGAAATTTGATTTTACAATATGAACCACCCCCTTTTGTTGTAATTGCAAACATCCGCTTATCAGCTAATGCCGCTTTGCATGCTATCCAGTTTTCATAGACTTCTAAGTTAGCATATTCGTGATAATCCAATCCTGCGCGCTTAAGTTGTTTGTCTTCCAGTAAAAATCCCAAGGGCTTTACTAAATGCAATTTAGAGCCAGTATTGGCACATAACCTAATAATGTTGCCAGTATTTGGTGGAATTTCTGGTTCAAATAAGACGAGGTTAAACATTTTACTTTGCAATGAACTGGTGTGATGCAAGCATTCTACATGAGCTTTTCATTTCACTTTAATGGCTTTTCTATGAATTATAAATTCAGACGCTTTAACAAATGATTAAATTTTAATCATTTGTAATTCTATTGCTTGCTTTCCGCTTAACAAGATATAATTGTATGATTATTAGAAGATTAAAGCGGTCCAAAATGGAAATAAAAGCCGAAACAAGTTCTAATCAACACATAATCACCGCTAAACAACAAAAGCGGGCAGCGCAAAGCTTCACTTTTTTTTCCTGTTTGGCAGTGATATTGCTTCCTTTCGCTATACCACTATTCATTTGGGTGGCCGCATCGATTTTTATGTATGCGGCAGCGGCTAATCATCCAAATCCAAAAGTGTGTGAATACATTAAGCAGTCAGGGTATCGATTTTATTCAACCTTTGCTTTGCTGGTTGTAATGGCTTTTTTTGGTTTTATGTTGGGTGAAAAAATTGGCGTTTTAAACGTATTGTTTTTAGTTTGGGGCATCAGTGTCTTATTGGTTGTTCCTTTGGGACTAAGAGATATGCTGCGGGCTTCAAAAGAGGATTGGCAGGACATGACAATGGAGAGTGAGTATGACTGAATTAAATGCTAGTGTAGTGGATACGTCATTTATTAAACGCAACATTCCGCTTGTAGAAAAACGCTGGAGTGTTGCGAAAATTGTGGAGTTATTTGAATTGCCTTTTAGCGATTTAATGCACCTGGCACAAACTGTTCATCGTGATAATTTTGATCCAAATGCGGTACAAATCAGCACATTGATTTCGATTAAAACAGGGGGCTGCTCTGAAGACTGCGGCTACTGTCCTCAAGCTGCCCGTTATCACACGGATGTGGAAAATGAACCGCTAATGCAGTTAGATGAGGTTTTATCTGCAGCCCGTGCTGCTAAGGAAAGTGGTGCTAGCCGGTTCTGCATGGGTGCAGCCTGGCGGAGTCCTAAGCAAAAAGACTTAGAGCCGGTGCTTAAAATGATTTCCGAAGTAAAGGCGATGGGTTTACAAACCTGCGCAACTTTAGGCATGTTAAAAGAAGGTCAAGCCACGCAATTGAAAGAAGCTGGTCTTGATTATTACAACCATAACTTAGATACAGCTCCGGAATTTTATGGCGACGTGATTACCACGCGCACATATCAAGATCGCTTAGATACCCTTGATAGTGTCCGTGACGCAGATATAAATGTCTGCTGTGGCGGTATTATTGGGATGGGTGAAAGCCGTAATCAGCGCGCTGGACTGATTGCGCAGCTGGCGAATATGGACCGCCCGCCTGAAAGTGTGCCGATCAATTTACTTACTCAAGTTGAAGGTACGCCATTGCACGGTACAGATGATTTAGATCCGTTCGAATTTATTCGTACGATTGCCGCGGCGCGTATCACTATGCCTAAGAGTTTTGTGCGTCTTTCAGCAGGTCGTCAAAATATGCACGAGGGAATTCAAGCCCTTTGTTTTATTGCAGGCGCTAATTCAATTTTCTACGGTGAAAAATTACTCACCACGGCTAACCCAGAAGCGGCAACAGATAAGCAACTGTTTGCCAAATTGGGCCTGCATCCTATTTAATCATTCCGCGCGGTGACCATGCGTCGCGCTAATTTTATAAATGATTGAACAACTTAAAGCAGAATTAGCGGAGCGCGAGCAAGCAGGATTAAAGCGTAAGCGCCGCTTGTTGCAAAGTCCCCAAAGCGCACATTTGGTCGCTGATGAGCGCCGCCTAGTCTCATTCGCGAGTAATGACTATTTGGGATTGGCGAATCATCCTGATTTAATCTCAGCGCTTCAACAAGCTACTGCAGAAGCTGGGGTGGGAAGTGGAGCTTCACATCTCATTACAGGACATCACCAACTCCACCACATTGCAGAGCAATCATTAGCGAGCTTTGTAGGCTTGCCCGCTACTTTGCTCTTTAGCAACGGATACATGGCCAATATGGGGGTGGTAGCTACTTTGCTTGGTCGCAATGATGCAATTTTTGCGGATAAGCTTAACCATGCTTCATTGAATGACGCAGCTGTTTTAGCACGCGCAGAGGTAAACCGCTATGCACATCAAGACTTGGCTCAGCTAGAAAAAATGTTAGCGGCCAGCAATGCATCAAGAAAATTAGTAATTGTGGATGCTGTGTTTAGCATGGATGGCGATATCGCCCCTGTGCCTGAACTCATAGCACTATGTGAAAAGTACGATGCTTATTTGTTACTTGATGATGCTCATGGTTTTGGAGTATTGGGGAGCCAAGGCCGAGGTATTTTGAGCCATTTTAATGCGGCATCACCTCGCATTATCTATATGGCTACTTTGGGTAAAGCTGCTGGGGTAGCAGGGGCTTTCGTGGCTGGAGATGAAACCATTATTCAATATTTGATTCAGTCGGCCAAAACTTATATTTACACTACGGCTAGCCCACCCGCATTGGCAGCGGCTTTGGTTGCAGCTGTTGATGTGATGAAAAAAGAAGTTGGACGTCATCAGCATTTGCGAGATTTAATTGCTTATTTCAAACAAAATCTCAGTCTAAAAAGATGGCAGTTAATGCCATCTTGTACAGCGATACAACCTATAGTTTTGGGCAGTAATGAAGCCGTATTGGGTTTAAGTGACTATCTGCTGGACAGAGATATTTTGGTACCTGCTATCCGTCCGCCAACTGTTCCAAAAAATACCGCACGTCTTCGTGTTTCTTTATCGGCCTCACACAGTTTTGATGATGTGAAATCGCTGATTCACCATCTGCAGCAAGCGGAAAAGGCTTTGCTCGCATGAGTTTGTATATTGAAAAAATAGGGCAGGGTCAGCCATTAGTGATGATTCACGGTTGGGGCATGCACAGTGGCATGTGGATGCAAGCCCGTGATTTGCTAAGTCAGCATTTTGAATTGCACTTGGTTGACTTGCCAGGTATGGGGAATAGCGGAAACTTAGATGTTTATAATTTGAATACTGTCGCTGAAGAAATCGTTCAGAAAATACCCGCAAATTCTTTTGTTTTAGGGTGGTCTTTAGGGGGATTGATTGCCACAAAAATCGCTTTAATTACCCCAATTAAGAAGCTCATTTTGGTTGGAAGTACGCCTTGTTTTGTTGCACGTGAAGGCTGGCAACATGGGATGGAAAGTGATGTCTTTGAGAGTTTTTTTGCGGGTGCGATGCAAGATTATCAAAGCACTATGAATAAGCTATTGGCTTTAATTGCGATGGGGAGTGGCAACGCTCGCACTTCTTCAAAAATATTGCGTGAGGCACTAAATCTTCGCCCAGCCGCCAATCAGCAAGGCTTGCTAGGTGCTTTGGATATTCTGCGCACTGATGATTTACGTGAAGCTTTAACAAGCTTGGAAATACCTACTTTGTTGATTCATGGGGCCCATGACAAATTAGCCTCGTTAAGTGCGGCTGAGTGGACTGTAAAAGCTTTGCCGAATGCTGAGTTATTTGTGCTGCAAAGTGCCGCGCATGAGCCATTTATTTCTCACCCCGAAATATTCTCGGCCAGAGTCACTGAGTTCTTACAATCATGAGCCAGGCTCTCCGTCAGCAAGATATTTACCACCTAGACAAAGCGAGAGTCCGCGCATCGTTTGACCGTGCTGCAAAATCTTATGATGCTGCTGCTGTGTTGCAAAAATTGGTCCGTGAGGAAATGCTAAGTCGTTTAGATTTAGTGAGCCTAAAGCCGGAAAACATTTTGGATGCTGGCTGCGGCACAGGCCATGCCAGCAAAGCTTTGATGCAAAAGTATCCAAAAGCACAGGTCGTTTCGCTGGATCTAGCGATGGGTATGCTGCACAAGACGCAGTTGATAAATACGTCTTTTACACAACGTATCAAGCAAGGATTTGGATTAAATAAGCAACACTTGCTTTGCGCAGATATTGAGCAGCTTCCATTGGCGGATGCGAGCTTAGATATGGTGTGGTCTAATCTCGCCATTCAATGGTGTAATGATTTAGATGCTGCATTTACTGATATACACCGCGTACTTCGTACTGACGGTTTACTAATCTTTAGTACACTTGGTCCGGATACGCTTAAAGAGTTGCGTGCCGCTTCAAGTATGGATCGTGAGCATGTGCACGTGAGCCGTTTTATTGATATGCATGATATTGGCGATGCTTTGGTGCGCGCTGGTTTTTCAGCGCCAGTTTTAGATGTAGAACGTATTACGCTCACTTATAATGATGTGATGGCGGTGATGCGTGACTTGAAGTCTATTGGTGCTCACAATGCTGCTGATGGACGCAGTCGAAGTTTGCAAGGTCGAGGCTTCCTCAAACAACTCACTGCAAATTATGAACGCTATAGAAAGGATGGCAAATTACCCGCCACTTTTGAGGTGGTTTATGGACACGCTTGGAAGCCCGTCGCCAGACCTAAAACGAAGATTGACCTAGAGGCTGGCTTTGCGCCTGTAACATTCCATGGCAAAAAATAAACAGGCATTTATTGTAACCGGTACCGATACCAATGTCGGTAAAACCTACATTGCGAAGGCTTTGGTGAGACATTTTGCGCAACAAGGCTTCAAAGCTCTTGGTATGAAGCCTGTCGCCGCTGGCGCTGAATTAGTAGAGGGACGCTTGCTTAATAGTGATGTGGCTGAACTGGTTAAATCGGGCAATGTGGTTGCCGATATAGAGTTGATTAATCCTTATGTTTTTGCCTCTTCGATTGCGCCGCACATCGCCGCTGAACAATCTGGTGTAGAGATTTCATTAGATAAAATAAAAATAGCTTTCGAAGCCCTGCAACAGCAAGCTGATGTTGTCGTGGTCGAGGGGGCAGGGGGGTTTCGTGTGCCGATTAATCGCCAAGAAACAATGGCTGATTTAGCAGTAAAACTTAATCTCCCAGTGATTTTGGTGGTGGGTATTCGCTTGGGCTGCATCAACCATGCATTACTAACGGTTGGCTCTATTCGAGCAGCAGGGCTTACTTTGGTGGGCTGGGTGGCGAATCAAACTGATCCAAGTATGCAAGCCAAAGAAGAAAATGTTGCGACTCTAAAAGCAATGATTAAAGCGCCTTGTCTCGCAGATGTTGCTTGGGGTGCTAAGCCTCAGTTTATTGATTTCTAGCTTTACGTTTTTGCTTAAATCGATAAGTTAGCAAAATGATTAAGCCGGCGATATTTGGGTACCAAATATACCAATGTGACCATGGGATGCCATCAATACTAAAGTCTGAAAGGGGCCAGAATAGGGGCGTGGCAAAGTAGGCTTTGGAATGAAACGGGAAGTCGAGAAGGATGTGAAAAGGCCAAGCTAGCATGGCAAAAGCGATGTCTTTGCGCCAAAAACTTACTAAGCCAATGATTGGAAAACAAATCAGTACGCTGTGTCCTAAGGCGTAGTTAGTAAATAGCCACGGCGGGATAGTTTCAAGTGGGGGTTTGCCAAACTGCCAAGAGCCTGACACCATGTTAAATAGCATAAATGCGCCGAATGAGATTAGATCAGGCGCTGCACCAAATAGTATGGCTAGCCATGCATGACGTTTGTAGCCGAATAACCCATACCCCCAAAGTGCGTGGCTAAACGTATCCATAAGTCTTATTTATAAAGAAGATGTTGTTGAATGTAGTTTATTACATTCACTGGCAACGAATGGCTGATATCGAACTTTGATGCGATGTGCTGACGAATTTCTGTTGATGAAATATTTAATGCTGCAATTTCTTGTATTAATATTTTTCCACTGGGAAATTCTCTAAGGATGCTTGCGTCATTCGTTTGATGCGCTGCAATCAGTGCTTTAACTTCAGCATTGCAATTTAAGTGTTCAGAGTGGGGCCTTTTGATCACTAAAAAATGGCAATACTCGAGAAGCTCATTCCAGCGATGCCATGTGTTGAGTTTGGCAAAAGCATCCGAACCTATCAGCCAACAAATGCTTACCTTTTCGCCTAATTCTTGCCGTAATGAAATCAGACTGTCAATGGTGTAAGAGGGCCCTGAACGTTGGAGCTCGCGGAGATCAATCTTTAATTTTGGATGGTCAAGAATTGCCAGCTTCACCATATCTGCACGTTGTTTTGCACTAATGATAGGGGCGTCTTTAATTGCTGGAATGGCCGCAGGCATGAAGCGTATCTCTTGAAAATCTAATGATTTCAGTAGGCGCTCAGCAATGTGAAGGTGACCATTGTGGATGGGGTTAAATGTGCCACCTAAAATGCCTATCATGGAAGATATTTAATTGCGAACATGCCCATCACCCAATACGATGTATTTGAGCGAGGTTAAGCCTTCAAGGCCAACAGGACCGCGTGCGTGTAGCTTGTCAGTGGAGATCCCAATTTCTGCACCTAAGCCATATTCAAAGCCATCTGCAAAGCGTGTTGATGCGTTAACCATTACGCTGCTAGAATCAACTTCACGTAAGAAGCGACGTGCTTTTGTGTAGTTCTCAGTCACAATTGCTTCTGTGTGCTGTGAGGAGTGTTGGTTGATATGTGAAATTGCTTCATCTAATCCTTCAACTACTTTGCACGAAATAATTGCATCTAAATACTCAGTGTAATAGTCATCGTCCGTTGCAGGGTTGGCCGCTTTTACTAATGAACATGTTTCTACGCACCCGCGAATTTCAATGCCTTTACTAATAAGCATCTCAGCAATTTTTGGCAACATACTTTTGGCAACGCTGCGCGCAACCAAAAGAGATTCTGTTGTATTGCAAGTACCTAAGCGCTGTGTTTTCGAGTTCTCAATAATGCGAATGGCTTTGTCAAAATCAGCTTCGTCATCCACATAAACGTGGCAATTCCCATCCAAATGTTTAATTACAGGGATGCGTGCCTCATTCAAAATGCGCTCAATCAATCCTTTTCCACCACGTGGCACAATAACATCCACAAACTCTTTCATGGTGATGAGCTCGCCAACCGCAGCGCGGTCTGTGGTTTCTATCACTTGCACTGCGGTCTTTGGCAAACCTGCTGCCACTAAGCCTTCATGCACTAATCTAGCCAAGGCTTGGTTGCAATAAATTGCTTCAGAGCCGCCACGAAGAATGGCGGCATTCCCCGATTTAATACATAAGCCAGCCGCATCCACCGTAACATTTGGACGTGCTTCGTAAATGATGCCAATCACACCAAGCGGCACGCGCATTTTGCCGATTTGAATGCCTGATGGGCGAAATTTCATATCACTCACTTCACCAATTGGGTCAGTAAGTCTAGCAATTTGTTCTAACCCCTCAGCCATGGCGGCGATAGATTTTTCAGTGAGCGCGAGGCGGTCTAACATGGCTGGCTCCATGCCTGCAATTTTTGCCGCAGCAAGGTCTTGTTGGTTAGCGGCAAGTAAAGCGTTTTTTTCACGCATGATCGCCTTGGCGATCGAGGTGAGCGCTAGGTTTTTTATATTCGTTTCAGCTTTTGCCATGGCGCGTGAAGCTTTACGGGCTTCAACCCCAACATCGTGCATGTATTTTTTAATGTCCATATTCAATCCAAATGGGTGAATCTTTTTTATCGAGTTGTTGGTCGTGGCGATATTTTCGCCAAACCAAAACACAATCGAGAAATCTCAAGCCAAGCATCGCCTTGCATCATGCCTTTAGCCGTTTTATCAATATCGGCCAGCTTGACTAGTGCGGCTTGTAATTGTTTCAAGCTTAATCGCGCTAGGGTTTGCTTGGCAAGCGCTTGTTTTGGTCCATAGACCTTGGCTTGCACCATTGCATTGTTTAAATTCTCGCCACGTGCTTCCGCCTGTTTTATTTTTACCAATGGCGTAATCGCCCAAATCAGTGGATTCATCACAGCAACAGGTTGTGCACCTTCATCTTTAAGCCCTTCCAAAATACGCACTGTGCGGTCAACGTCGCCAGATAAGACAGCCTCGCCGAGTTGCGCAGCGTCAAAGCGTGAAACATTTAGCACTGCGGCACGGACATCATCGCCAGCAATTTCTCCAGCAGGGTAAAGTAATCCTAACTTTTGAATTTCTTGATGTGCTGCAAGCAAGTTGCCTTCGACTTGGTTTGCCATAAAATTTAATGTTTCTGTGTCTGTTTTTTGCTTTTGTAAAGCCAAACGAGAGGCAATCCATTGCGGCAATTGCGCAGACCCAATTTCACGCAGCTCAATAAATATGCTGTTTTGTTGAAGCGCTATATACCAAGCACTTTTGGTATCGCGCCAATCAACTGCTGGCAGGGTAACCACTGTTACTGTGTCAGGGAGAGATTCTGTTGCTAAGGCTTGGAGCGCTTTGCTACCATCAAGACCAGGCTTGCCGCTGGGGATGTTTATTTCAAGTAAGCGTTGGCTTGCAAAAAGCGACATGGCTTGGCCGAATTCTGCGATTTGCGTCCAATTGAAATAACGGTCAATATTGAAGCTTGTTCTTTCATCAATCCCTTGTTCTCTAGCTTTAGTGCGGATAGCATCTAAACATTCACGTTGAGATAAAGGCTCGTCTCCCGTTAGAACATATAAAGGCTTAAGGCCGTTACTTAAGTGTTGGTTGATTTGTTGAGGCGTCAAATTCATACTTGAACGATGTAGGCTTTTGCCTATTTTAAAGTCTTAGCTTTAGGTTTTTGTGCAACCAAACGACGCATTAGTTCTCGTGTTGCATCGCGACGCATATCTTCATACAGCATCGTTTCTTCATATGATTTGGCGAGCAACTCTGTGTCTAGATAAGAAAAATCACGACGACTCTCAATCATCTGTTCTGGACCCCAAAGCTCTTCTGAAGCTGCACGTATGCGAAACTTGACACGATAAAACAATTCAAATTCTCGTACTGAACCAGTGCCACCTAAGGAAAGAATGCGTTTTTCAACTCCGTCGCTCATAAACTCAAACAGGATTTCAGCATCTTCTGGCTGACTGACGATGTTAACGCCATTGGTTCTAAGTGTGCTTGCTAAATCTTTGGAGATGCTTGATGAGCCTTTGATATATAGCCTATTAAAGGCTAAATCTGCTACACCTCGCAAATGAAACCCACAGGCTACAATGAAGAAGGTTAGCATTAGAGTGGCCAGACAGCGAGCTATGTAGTTTTTCATACTTACCCCACAACAATATTGACAAGTTTGTTTGGCACAACAATAACCTTACTCACAGTTGCGCCTTCTTCTAAAAATTTCTGCACAAAAGGCTGGGCGACTGCATGCTGTTCAATGGCCTCTTTTGTCATAATTTTAGCTACGGTAATGCTACCGCGCAATTTTCCGTTTACTTGCACAACCAATTCCACTTCATCTTGCACCATCGCAGATTGATCTGCGCTTGGCCATGTGGCGTCTTCAATTACACTATTATTACGCAACTCCGCCCATAAGGCTTGGCAGATATGCGGCACGATAGGGGAGAGTAGTAAAGTGACATTCTCAAGCACTTCTTGGCGCACGCTTCGTGTTATTGCATCGTCACCTTCTACTTTGCCATAAGCATTCATCAGTTCCATCACTGCGGCGATTGCGGTATTGAATGTTTGGCGGCGACCATAGTCGTCGGTGATTTTTTCAATCGTTTGGTGCAATTGGCGACGCAAGGTTTTGAGTTCCGCACTTAATTCACCATCTTTGTAAGCTTCTACTGCGCCAGCTTCTAAATGCGTCGCTGCAAACGTCCACAAGCGTCGTAAGAAACGATGTGCGCCTTCTACTCCGCTGTCTGCCCATTCCAAGCTTTGTTCTGGGGGTGCAGCAAACATCATAAATAAACGAGCAGTATCTGCTCCATAAGTGTCGATGAGTTCTTGTGGGTCAACCGTGTTGCCCTTGGATTTACTCATCTTGGTGCCTTCTTTTAGCACCATGCCTTGCGTGAGCAAATTAGTGAATGGCTCATCATTTTTGAGTAAACCAACATCACGCATCAATTTATTAAAGAAGCGCGCATAGAGTAAATGCAAAATGGCATGTTCAATGCCACCAATGTATTGGTCAACAGGCAGCCAATAGTTTGCACGCTCATCCACCATGCCAGTGTTGCAATCAAAGCTTGCATAGCGTGCAAAATACCATGAAGATTCAAAGAATGTGTCCATGGTGTCAGTTTCACGCGTGGCTTTTCCCCCGCAAGTTGGACAAGTGGTTTCGTAGAAACTTGGGTCTTTTTTAATTGGAGAGCCAACGCCATCCATGATGACATCTTCAGGTAGGCGCACAGGCAATTGCTCAGCGGGGACAGGAACTTCGCCACAGCTGGCGCAATGTACGATAGGGATGGGGCAGCCCCAATAACGTTGGCGAGAAACGCCCCAATCGCGTAAACGATATTGGGTGCGGCGTTTGCCTAAGCTCTTTGCGCTAAGTGCTTCAGCGATTTTGCTAGATGCACCATCAAAATCTAGGCCATCAAATGGGCCTGAACTAAATAACACGCCATGTTCTGTGTAAGCCGTACTAAGAGGGATATCAAGCTCGGCATTTTGTGGCTTAATCACAGCCTTAATTGGCAGGTTGTATTTGTTCGCAAACTCAAAGTCGCGCTCATCGTGGGCTGGAACAGCCATCACAGCCCCCTCTCCGTAGCTAATTAGCACATAATTGGCTATCCATACTGGAAGCTTTTCACCACTAAGTGGATGAGAAACAAATAAGCCAGTTGCCATGCCTTTTTTCTCGGCAGTCGCCATGTCGGCTTCAGCTACGCTTCCCATTTTACATTCGTGGATGAAGGCTTGCAGTGATGGGTTGTTTTTGGCAGCTTGCGTTGCAAGCGGGTGTTCCGCAGCAACAGCCACATAAGTCGCACCCATTAAAGTGTCTGGGCGCGTTGTGTAGACTTTCAAATTGCCATCTTCACCAATAATAGGAAACTCCACTTCACATCCGTAGCTTTTACCTATCCAATTGCGTTGCATGGTCTTTACTTGCTCAGGCCAGCCCTCGAGTTTATCTAAGTCAGCTAAAAGCTCATCTGCATAACTCGTTATCTTCATGAAATATTGTGGTATATCGCGTTTTTCAACTACAGCGCCAGAGCGCCATCCTTTTCCATCGATTACTTGTTCGTTGGCAAGGACAGTTTGATCAACAGGATCCCAATTAACCGTGGAGGTTTTTTTGTAGATTAGACCTTTTTTGAATAGCTCAGTAAAAAGCCATTGTTCCCAGCGGTAATAATCTGGTGTACAGGTCGCGATTTCTCTATCCCAAGAAATACCTAGGCCCAGAGATTTTAGCTGAGATTTCATGTGTTCAATATTGCTATATGTCCAGCCAGCAGGCGCTACATTGTTCTTAATTGCAGCATTTTCAGCAGGCAATCCAAAAGCGTCCCAGCCCATTGGTTGCATCACATTAAAGCCACGCATGCGCTGGAAACGACTTAGCACATCGCCAATGGTGTAGTTGCGTACATGGCCCATGTGCAAACGACCGCTAGGGTAAGGAAACATCGATAAGCAATAATATTTAGGTTTATCGCTCTTTTCGGTCGCCTTGAAAGTCTGGTTAGTTTCCCAGTATTGTTGGGCGCGGTCTTCAATTTCTTTGAATGGATACTGCTGTTGCATGAAAAATGGGCGTTCTGTAATGATTAATGTGACTAAATTATACCTTGAAGCGCCGCTAATTGCTGTTGTCTTGCAGGCAATAAAAAAGCCATCTTAATGATGGCTTTTTTATTGCCTGCTTTGCGTTTATACATTAAATCTAAAGTGCATAACATCGCCATCTTGCACAATATACTCTTTGCCTTCTAGGCGCATTTTCCCAGCTTCTTTTGCACCCTGTTCACCTTTATGAGCAACATATTCATTGAAGGCGATGACTTCTGCGCGAATAAAGCCGCGTTCAAAGTCAGTATGAATTACCCCTGCGGCTTGCGGGGCAGTTGAGCCCTTACGGACAGTCCAAGCGCGCACTTCCTTTACGCCTGCTGTAAAGTAGGTTTCTAGGCCAAGTAGGTTATAAGCAGCTCGTACTACGCGGTCTAAGCCTGGCTCACTTAAGCCTAGCTCTTCTAAAAATAAGACTTTGTCTTCATCCTCCAGGTCTGAGATTTCTGCTTCAATTTTGGCGCAAATACTCACTACTGGGGATCCCTCTTTCTTACCTAGTTCAACGATGGAGTCGAGAAGAGGGTTGTTAGTGAAGCCTGTTTCATCGACGTTGGCGATATACATGACTGGCTTAACTGTAATGAGACAAAGGGGTTTTAGCAGGTTTATTTCATCAGCGTCTAGACCTAACGTACGAACAGCCTTTCCCTCATCCAAACCTTTTTGTACTTTAGTTAATACAGCACAAAGTGCAATTGCTTCTTTGTCGCCTGATTTTGCTTTTTTGGTTTCGCGCTGTACGGTTTTATCAACGGTTTCCATGTCCGCAAGTGCAAGCTCTGTGTTTATAGTCTCAACATCTGAAAGTGGATCAACTTTATTAGCAACGTGCACAACGTTTGCGTCGTTGAAGCAACGGACCACGTGCGCAATTGCATCTGTTTCACGAATGTTGGCTAAGAACTTATTACCTAAACCCTCACCTTTAGATGCGCCGGCCACTAGGCCTGCGATGTCTACAAACTCAACAATTGCGGGTTGAATTTTTTGTGGCTTAACGATATCAATCAGTGGCTTCATGCGAGGGTCAGGCACTTCAACGATGCCGACATTAGGCTCAATCGTACAAAAGGGATAGTTTTCTGCGGCAATGCCTGCTTTAGTGATGGCGTTGAAGAGTGTGGATTTACCCACGTTTGGTAGGCCGACTATTCCGCATTTCATAATTTTTCCTATTTAATAAATTTGAGACTAATTTTTAGTATGCAATTTTAACATTGCTGCTTCAAATTCACCTTTTAATAGCAAAGGTAAAAGCATGGTGCTTTGGTCTATATTCTCTTCAATCGAGCGCATTTCATCACGATTTGGGTCTTTTAATACATAATTGGCAACAGCATTTTTATCCCCAGGGTGTCCGATCCCTAAGCGCAAACGCCAAAAATCAGTTGTGCCTAGCTGTGCGGCGATATCTTTTAGGCCATTATGCCCTCCGTGCCCGCCTCCCATTTTAAGTTTAACGGTACCCGGAGGTAAGTCTAGTTCGTCGTGTACGATTAAAACGGACTCAGGTGAAATTTTGTAAAACTTAGCCAGCGCAGCCACTGAACGGCCACTGGCATTCATAAATGTGGTCGGTTTGAGAAGCAATGCTTCTTCGGAATATGAATTTAAGCGACCAGAAAATCCAAAAAACTTTGCTTCAGCCTTGAGTTTACTGTTTGTTTGAGCACAGATTTGATCGATCCACCAAAAGCCTATATTGTGACGAGTGGATTCATATTCGGCGCCTGGGTTGCCTAGTCCAACAATTAATTTGATTTGACTCATGTTCTATTGTCGCTCATCTTGTTTGAATGCCTCAAAATAATAACGCGCGTTCGGGAAACCGAAACGCGCGTTTTGAGACCAATCACAAAAGAAACTAAGCTTCTGGAGTTGCTTCCGTTGATACTTCTTCATTTGCTGCAGCAGCACCGCCACGAGTTTTTGCGATACTAGCAACAGCAACGTCAGCGCCATGTACTAATTGAACAAACTCAACGCCATTAGGTAATTTGATTTCGGACAAATGAACCGAATGTCCCATTTCTAATTTTGCCAAATCAACTTCAATGAATTCTGGCAAGTCTTTTGCCAAGCAGCTTACATCAGCTTCGGTAGCAATGTGAGCAACGATTCCGCCGCCAACTTTTACGCCTGGTGCAATCTCGCTATTAATGAAGTGTAATGGTACTTTGACGTGGATTTTTTCTGATGCGCTAACACGTTGAAAGTCGACGTGTTGAATAGTGTTACGAACTGGATGCATTTGATAGTCACGCAACAATACAGACTCTTTTTTACCATCAAGGTTAAGCGTCAAGATGGAAGCGTGGAAGGCTTCATGGCGAAATTCCATGAACAATGCTTTCATATCAAATTCAACGCTTACGGCATCTTTACCCGCACCATAAACCACACCTGGAACTTTAGCTGAGCGGCGAAGACGGCGGCTCGCACCCGTACCTTTCGCTGCACGTGTTACTGCTGAGATTTCAATAGTCATTTTTACTGCTCCTAAATTTGACCAAAATTAAAATTTTGGCTTTTTAAAAACTGTTATCCGCGACCAGATAACAGGGGGTGATGCATTCGCTACCGAATACATCGAAACTTTAATAATCATTCAAACAATGAGCTGACAGAGTCTTCATTGCTAATACGGCGTATAGTTTCAGCCATTAATTTACCAACACTTAGCTGTCGAATTTTTTTACATGCTAGCGCATCTTTGCGGAGAGGGATTGTATCAGTCACCACTAACTCATCAAGTTCCGACGCGCTAATTCGATCTATCGCAGTTCCTGAAAGTACTGGGTGGGTACAATAAGCTAGGACTTTAACGGCACCTTTTTTCTTAAGTGCTGATGCCGCCTCACATAGTGTATTCGCTGTATCCACCATATCGTCCATGATGACACAGGTCCGACCAGTAACATCACCAATGATGTTCATTACTTTGGCCACATTTGCTTTAGGACGACGTTTGTCGATAATTGCTAAATCCGAACCCATCTCTTTCGCTAATGCTCGCGCACGTACTACACCTCCAACGTCTGGTGAAACGACCACCAGGTTGTGGTGATTTTGTTTCGTGAGGTCATCCAGCAACACAGGCGATGCGTAGATATTATCAACTGGAATTTCGAAGAATCCTTGAATTTGGTCTGAGTGTAAATCCATGGTCAACAAACGATTTACGCCGACGCTTGTTAGCATGTTTGCTACCACTTTTGCAGTAATTGCTACGCGGGCAGAGCGAGGACGTCGGTCTTGGCGTGAATAACCGAAGTAAGGAATTGCTGCAGTAATACGGCCTGCTGAGGCACGACGAAGCGCATCAATGATCACCATAACTTCCATTAAGGTGTCATTTGTTGGAGTGCAAGTTGATTGCAATACAAATACGTCTTTGCCCCGGACGTTATCTTGCAGTTCAACCATGACTTCGCCATCACTAAAACGGTCAACGGTTGCACGCCCCAATTTCATACCCAAGTGTTTGACCACTTTTTTGGCAAGTTGAGGATTGGCAGTGCCTGTAAACACCATCATGTCGCCTTTGGCCACAGTGGATTCCTTTATGCTATAAAAACAAAAAAAGCGTGTAATGTTACACGCTCCATCTTGCAATACTGGCTGGGGAAGAAGGATTCGAACCTTCGCATGCCGGAATCAAAATCCGGTGCCTTAACCAGCTTGGCGACTCCCCATTTGATCGTTACCTAAAAAACTGCAGGAATCAAATTATACAGTGGATGTTCTTCTAATCCGAGCGCTGCTTCACAAAATATTTCAGTATTTGCAATTTTTCTTGGTTGTGCTTTTACAATGTTATTTGCTTCAGCTAAATCTTTAACCGTCACAAAAACCGATGCGCCAGAACCGCTCATTTTTGCTTGTGAAAATTGATTTAGCCAATTGAGACAAGCAGTTATTACTGGGTATTTCTGACAAGCCACCGCTTCGAGGTCGTTGTGAAAAACTTTATTTTCATCATCAAACACTAGGCTTTGTTTTTCTTTGCCGATTCTTCTTGAGTTAAGCATTTCGGAAAAGGCCGCTATTGTCGTGCGAAACGTGTTTCTTGTCAATTCCTTAGCGCTAAAAATTTCAGCTGTCGAAACGTGTATTTGGGGTGTAAGAATCACGAAATGTAATCTTGGAAGCTCAATAGGCTGTATTTTTTCCCCTACGCCTTCCACCCAAGCATTTTTACCAAAAATAAAAAATGGGACATCTGCCCCTAGCTTCAAGCCTAATTCCATGAGCCCTGATTTACTTAAACCTAAATCCCAAAGCTGGTTAAGTACAATTAAAACTGTTGCTGCATCGGAGCTACCTCCGCCAAGCCCCGCTCCCATAGGGATATTCTTAATGAGCCCAATGTCTGCTCCGAATGTGCAGTTGCAATGCGATTGTAATAATTTTGCAGCACGCACACATAGATCTTGTTCTATTGGGATGTTGGCGTTGTCTGTGACGCGCTGAATTTGGATGTCTTTTCGTGCTTTGATATATATGGTGTCATATAAATTGATGAGGCAAAAAACGCTTTGGAGTAAATGATATCCATCTAAACGTCTGCCTGTAATGTGTAAAAATAGATTTACTTTTGCGGGCGCCAAAAAAGCCTGGAATCCTTGGGTAATCAATCGTTTTTCAAATGCTTCCATGACTATATTTTATGGCTTCTTTGAGACGTTATTTTCTTGTGCCGTTGATGGATCTAGTGATGTATCCCAATTTTCAATAACAATTCTGACGTTCATTTTTGGATTGCTAAGATTAATCTTGCTTGGCAAAATTGGTTGAATTTCATTTTGATATTGCATGTAGCTAATTTCCCAGCCATCTTCGCTGAATTTACTTAGGTTGCCTTTTTCGTCAAAAGTATAAGAGGTTACAACTCCTTTTCCGGGGCGTCCTATTATCCAGTCTGATAGTTTGGCAAGCGGCAATCTCCATCCGAGAGTAAGCTCCGTTAAGCTTTCTACATCCGGTGCTTTTAAAGTTTTTCCATCTTTTGTAGTTAAACTCACCCCAGTATCATTTTTTACGATGTCGGCGATTTTATTACCGAATGGGGAGATTAAATCAATGATGTCGTTATCATTAGAGTGCTTCCAATGAATGTTGCCTGAAACACCATGGTTTTCAATTTGGACTCCCATTCGGCCCTTAATCTTAAAATTAGTTATCCTGGCAATTTCTGCTTGATGCTGTTGTGCTTCAGCGGGGATGGTCTGAGATTCAATTATCGCTTGGTGAGGAGACTCGCCAGAAGGTGTTGTGCTGACGGTAGAACAGCCAGTTGCTAGCAGCCCAATAATTAACAAATAAATGCCCAAGCAACATTTCTTATTTATTTTCATTAAGGATTGCATCCTCGATGCTTAGTATTTGAATTTTTTGATTGTTTTGACCAGCACTTCATTTTCCGGGCTGGTTTTTAACGCATCTTCCCATAACTTGGATGCTTCATTTTGTTTGCCTTGTTTCCAGAGCACCTCGCCTAAATGAGCCGCTATTTCACTATCATTTTGAAGGTTATATGCTTTATTCAAGTATTCAAAAGCTTTTTCTAGATTGCCTAATTTATATTGCACCCATCCCATACTATCCAAAATGTAATGGTCGCCTGGGCTTAGTTCTAATGCTTTACTAATGAGCTTGTTTGCTTCTTCCAGCTTAATGTTTCGGTCTGCGAATGAATATCCTAGAGCGTTGTATGCTTGAGCAAAGGAAGGTTTAATTTTGATAAGCGTTCGTAATTGTGTTTCTAACACCGTAAATTGATTTACACGCTCAGCTGACATCGCTAAGTCGTAAATTAATTCCGATGAATCTGGCATGTTCGCAACCGCTTTGCTTAAAAGCTCGTAGGACTCTTGAAAGCGTTTGCTTTGTGCCAATAAATTCGCTTGTGCTGAAATCACTTGAGCTAATTCTATGTTATTCAAGTTTTCTAACTCATCAAGCATTTTGATGGCAGCATCAGATCCTTGATTGCGTGATATCACATTAGCGATGCTAAGTTTGGCATCTAAATAGTGGTCCGTTTGCTGGGGGAGTGCGTTTGGTTCAGATTGTTGGACTTGGCTATACCAATTAATGGCCTCTGTATCATTTTTATTTTTTTCAGCAATTTGACCTAGATATATGTAAATAGGATCCTTATGTTTAATATTAGAACTTAATGCTTGTTTAAAATACTTTTCTGCATCGCCAAATTCATTAATTTGAACCGACATTAAGCCAACAACCACTAAAATTTCTGGGTTGCTATTAGAAAGTTTAGATAATTTCACAAGCTCAGGCTTTGTTTCATTAAAACGCAATTGTTTTATCAACATGCGACTTAAGTTTAATCGAGCATCATTTGCGTTTGGATTGTCAGTCAAAAAGCTTCGGTAGAAATCAATTGCTTGGTTTGGAGAAATGGTAAACAAAATATCTGCTTGTTGAATTGCTCCCATTTCCCAATGAGGATGTAATTGATTTGCGCGCTTAATTTCACTAAGCGCAAGCTCTTGATTGTCTGCTTGAAATGCAGCTTGGCCAATGGTGAAGTGAGCTTCCGCCAAGTGTGAATAAGGGGCTGCTAATTCTTGCACTAATTGTAAGACAGCGTTCTTGTTCGATTGATGTGATAACAGGTTATTTAAATATAAAAAACCATTTGCACGAGTTTCTTCTTTTTCAAGCAGTTGTTGGATTAATGGTTTTGCAGCAATTAAATCACCATTCATCAAATAAATCTGCGTGGCAGCTTGTTTTGCATCCGTTGAGTTCGCATCTAACTCAACCCAAAGCCTCGTTGTTTCTAAGGCTGCTTGGGGATTTTTACTATAAATTGCTACTTTGGCTGCTCTTTCTGCCAATCTAACGTCTCGGGTTGATTTGGCCAATTCAAAAAATAGTTTTGTTGAGAGGCCAAGTTCACCTCTTTGTCCTGCAATTTCGGCTGTTAAATATCGAAACACAAATTCAGCATTAAACTGACCTTGTGATTCTAATTTAATTTCCGGGTTGGAAGCTTCTTCGGCAAACGCCTTAGGCGCGCTTGTTAAGCAGCTAAAGCCAAATGCAATTGCGGCAACTAATAGATTTTTTTTAATGGGTAACAAGTTTTTCGATTTTTTTTGCATTGTGTAAAGTTGTTTTCATGGCTGATTTTGAGTGAACTACATACTCCTTAGTCCGTGACACCTTAGGCAAGTTCATCCATAATGAGAGCTGACTATAGCTTTTTAATTGAAACTTTCCAATAGGACATGTTTCAAAGATTAAAATTGTTATTAAAATATCATTCATTGATTGCCTGGCGCTTGACAAGTGTCGGGCGTTTTTTTAATTTAACATGCCTTCGAGTTTAGCTTTTGATTTGGCCTTGCCAAGCAATGTGGAGCCTTAATTTTTTATGACTATTTTAACAGTTGAAGCGAGTAATTTAACGCGTCTCTATGGCGGCCGTGAGGCGGTCAGTGATGTTAGTTTCACCCTGAGCAAAGGTGAAGTGCTTGGTTTTCTTGGGCCCAATGGTGCAGGAAAATCAACCACTATGAAAATGCTTACAGGCAACTTAGCACCTAGTAATGGAAGCGTTAAAATTTGTGGTGTGGATATGATAGAAAATCCAAAAGAAGCTAAAGCACTGATTGGGTATTTGCCAGAAACCCCCCCGCTTTATCGTGAATTTACAGTCGACGAATTTTTGGCAATTGCTGCGCGTTTACATGGGGTTAGCGCTAAACACATCAGAGCTGCAGTCCAGCGGGCGAAAGAACGCTGTGGCTTGACCGAAATGAGTAAGCGTTTGATTGAAAACTTGTCTAAAGGCTATCAACAGCGGGTTGGAATCGCCCAAGCGATTATTCATAATCCAATGGTGGTCATTCTAGATGAGCCAACCGTTGGTCTGGATCCGATTCAAATTCGTGATATTCGAGCTTTAATTAAAGAGCTTGGGGGAGAACATAGCGTGATTCTTTCCACGCATATTTTGCCTGAAGTGGAAATGATTTGTGATCACGTACAAATTATTGACAAAGGTAAGTTGGTATTTAATGGTTCGATTGATGTTCTTAAGAAACAACGCCATGGCAATAAACTATTAATAGGTTTGAATAATCCGCCATCACATGATGAGTTGCTAGGATTGGCAGGTGTTGAGTCAGTTGAAGCCTTGCCAAATGGACTATTAAGGGTGCGTTATACCGCCGGTCAAATGCCAGCTGAGATGTTGGCGCAAGTTGCAGTTTCGAAAGGATGGGGTTTGCATCAAATCAATCCAGACCAAACTAGCCTTGAAGATGTGTTCGTTCAATTGACTTATCAAGACGTTGCAGCGTAAGCACCCTTAAGTAGAATTTTTAGAAAGTAAAAGTCATGATTTTAAAAGTCGCAAGAAAAGAGCTTAATAGCGTATTCGCATCGCCTATGGGCTGGGTGATTTTGGCCTTGTTGCAGTTTGCATTCGGTACTTATTTTTTAAATGGGGTCAATGAGTACTTCGAGGTAATGTCTGGAGCCATTCGTCCAGCGGAGCGGACGGGTGTAACAATGTTTATTGGGCAAAGTGTATTTGGCTTAGCATCTTTCGTGATGTTGTTTTCTGTACCTTTACTCTCGATGCGATTAATTAGTGAAGAGCGAAGAAGCAATACTTTGACTTTCTTGTTTAGTGCACCAATTTCTTTGTCTGAAATTGTTCTTGGTAAATTTATTGGCCTGGTTTCTTTTCTAAGCATTTTGGTTGCCATGATTGCTGTGATGCTTTGTACATTAAACGTATGGGCGGACATTGACATTGGCTACTTGTTTTCTAACGTGCTTGGATTGTGGCTTCTTGTGGCTAGTTTTTCAGCAATGGGTCTATATTTCTCAAGTTTAACTGCTCAGCCAGTCGTCGCTGCAATTATTACTTTTATTGCTTTATTCGGATTATTGATCGTTGATCGTTTTTTAACTGGTGATGAAGCTAGCGTGATCAATTACTTATCATTAATGCATCACTTTCAGCCATTCGCCCGAGGTTTGATTGACACAGCTGATATTGCATACTTTTTATTGTTTATTGTGACATTTTTAACTTTAACGGTGCGTCGCTTAGATGCTGACCGTCTTCGTGGCTAATCGGGTACAACTTATGAAAATTAATCACAAGCTACGCTTGCAACTTCTGATGCAAAATAGTTTTTTCGTTATTTTATTTTTGGTTTTGGTTTGTTTGATTGGTTATTTAAGCCATGAATATCATCTATCGCGTGATATCACCCAAAGTAATCGGAATATTTTGACAGAGGGTAGTATTAATGTCCTTAAACAAATGAAGGGGGAAGTGAATGTAACGGTTTTTGCCTCAGAAGATAATACAGCCCACGGTGAAAATTATCGTAAAGGGGTTCGTGACTTTATCTCACGATTCCAACGTACTAAACCAGATATCCATGTTTCTTTCGTTAGTCCTGCAGAAAAACCTAAATTGGCACAAGATGCTGGCATCAAAGCAGAAGGCGAATTAGTTGTTGAATATCAAAAACGAAGTGAGCATTTATTGCCGCCATACGCAGAACAAGAAATGACCAATTTATTAGTTCGCTTGTCACGAAGTCATGAGAAGCCAGTAATGTACCTTGATGGCCATAGTGAGCGTAATTTGATTGGAGTTAAAGATAATGATCTTGGTGGATTTGGTGAGCAGCTTCAAAAGAAAGGATTTAAATTATTCAATCCTGATTTAACAATCGCTCAAGGTGTGCCGATGACTGGTTCGATGCTTGTTATTGCTAGCCCTCAAGTAAATGTGGGCGCTGTCGAAGTCCAGAAAATTAAAACTTACCTTGATAATGGCGGAAACTTACTTTGGTTGCTAGATGACAATAATTTGCACGGACTTGATGAAATTGGCAAATACATTGGCTTAGAGGTGTCTAAAGGTATGGTGATTGATGGATCAGCAGCTGATTATGGGGTTGATCCAAAGTTTGCTTTTGCAAGCCAATATGGTGATCACGCGATTACTAAAAACTTTATGTTACGTACTATGTTTCCAGAGGCAAGGAAAATTAGCGCTCAAGGTACAGATGATAATGGTTGGCAAGTTAGCAATATTATTGATGTTGCCCCTAATGGATGGCTCGAAAATAATCCAAAAGAATTAGAATCAAAAGCAAGCAAAGCTGTATTTGATGAAAAAGAAGATGTGCATGGTCCGATTAATATTGCTGTGGCGTTAGAGCGCAAATATGGTAAGAGAGGTCAACGTATTGTGGTGGTGGGAAACGCTAACTTTCTTTCAAACACGCACATCACCAGCGAATCAAATCTTGATTTGGGTGTGAATATAGTGAACTGGCTAGCGGGAGATGACAGTTTGATAACAATTCAGCCTAAGCCCCTTAAGGATATGAATGTGACGATTCCACAGCATGGCTGGGGCCATATTTGGGCCCTTATCGTATTTATGCCGATTTTTGGTGTTTCATTTGGATTATTCCAAGTCATTATTCCCTTAGCGTTATTGTTAGCCGGGGTGATGTTGTGGTGGAAACGTCGTAAAGCTTAGTTGATAGAGCTTATGAGTTAAAGGATTCGAGAATGAAGTCACGTTGGTTGGTTAATGGTTTGCTTTTGGTGCTGGTATTGGGCATTGTTGCCTTCCTTAAATTTCGTCCACAGCAGGAAGTCGTTAAGGAAACAGTTTATGAAGTTTCAACGTTGAAACTAGGATCTTTTTCTAAAATCAGTGTTGAGTTTCCTGCAAAAGCCCCAGTAGCATTTGAAAAAATTGATGGATATTGGTTTATCGTTAAGCCATACAAGGCTCGTGCTGATCAAATGTTGGTGTTGCGTGTCTTATCGTTGTTGGCGGCAAAAAGCACAGAAAAATTTGCAACAACAGATTTGGCTCAATTTGGGTTGGATCAGCCTAAATTAAAGCTTAAATTTGATAATGAAGACTTTACCTTTGGTACATTTAATCCTGTGACATCGGAACAATATGTTGCTCACCAAAACTATGTTTATTTGTTGCCAGTGAGCTACGCAGAAAATGCTCAGTCACCAGTTGAAGAATTTTTAGATAAGAATCCATTTAAACCTGATGAGCAAAAGAAAATTACGGGATTTGATTTTACTCATTTGGAGCAATGGGAAGATGTCCGCTTAAATGTTGACTTAGTAGATGGCAAATGGAATGTGTCTGTTCCAAAAGCTAAACCAACACAAAATGATATGAATGAATGGTTTGACTCTTATTGGCGGAATATGAGTGTGCAGCGTGTTGAAACATATACCCCCGATCGTAAGATTAACTACCCATCCTTTGAAGTTAAGTTAAGTGATGGTCGTAAAGTGCACTTTGATAAAATTCAGGAGTCTCCGGAGTTATTGTTAGGCCGTCCGGATGAAGGTCTGATGTATCATGTGCCACCCGACATTGGGTTTACGTTGTTGAATCCGCCTATCAATCTTGGTAAGTAATTCTTGCCAGAATTACCTGAAGTTGAGACAACCATGCGGGGTATCGCCCCGCTAATCGGACTAACGGTTAGTCAGGTTAATATTCGGCGTCCTAGTTTACGTTGGCCAATTCCTAGGCTTCTTGTAGACACTCTCCCTAATAGCAGGCTATCTCGATTAACGCGCCGAGCTAAGTATATATTGGCGGAATTTAATGATGCTAACGACATTCTTATTGGCACTTTGATTTTGCATCTTGGGATGTCGGGACGAATTTGTTTGTTGGCTCAAGATGAAACTGCTGCAAAACATGATCATTTCGATATTTGCTTTCTTGGCGGGCAAGTGCTTCGATTAAGAGACCCTCGTAGGTTTGGAGCAGTTTTGTGGGTGGATGCTAATGAGAGTGTGGGGGCTCATCCCTTGATGAAAACGCTGGGCGTTGAGCCGCTTGATACAAGTTTCACTGCTGATTATTTATATCAACAACTCCGCAGTCGCAGTGTTGCGATTAAAACGGTCATTATGGATAGTCATTTAGTGGTTGGTGTCGGAAATATTTATGCGAGTGAATCTTTATTTCGCGCCAAAATAAATCCTAAAACTTCAGCTAATAAAGTAAGCTTTTCTAAATGTGAAAGTCTAGTTCGTGAGATTAAGGCAACACTTACTGCTGCTATTGAAGCGGGGGGAAGTAGCCTACGTGATTTTTTTGGGGCTGATGGTAATCCTGGTTATTTTCAGCAGACTTATTTTGTATACGGGCGAACTGATGCTCCATGTCGAGAATGTGGTGCACCGATCAGTAGGATCAAACAAGGTCAGCGATCAACTTTCTATTGCCCTTGCTGCCAGGCTTAAGCTGCCCTCATTTCAAGACCTATTTAAATAAACTTGAATAAAATCAGAGGTAAAATGTAGTTATGGAGTCCCTGCCTATTTTCATGAGAATTAAAGGCTCACGCTGCGTTGTTGTTGGCGGGGGTGATGTTGCAATGCGAAAAGTTGCTATGTTGCTTAGGGCAGAAGCTTTTGTGGTGGTGGTTGCACCAGCAATATGTAATGCCCTAAATGAGAAAGTTATTTCTGGTGAGATCCAGTATTGCCAAGCAGATTTTGAGCCGAATCAATTGACAGGAGCGATGTTGGTAATCGCAGCCACTAATGATGAAACTGTAAATGCTGCGGTTTCAAGTGCGGCAATAACAAAAAATATCCCAGTGAACGTTGTAGATGCTCCATCCCTTTGTACTTTCACAATGCCTTCGATTGTAGATCGTTCGCCGGTTGTTATTGCAATTTCAAGCAATGGGGCTGCCCCAGTTTTAGCAAGATTAATTCGTGCAAAAATTGAAACGATGATTCCTGCTTCATATGGACGACTTGCCGTCCTGGCAAGGGACTTCCGAGATTTAGTAAAAGCGAGATTTTTAGATACTCAGTCACGTCGTATTTTTTGGGAAAGGATTTTTGAGGGGCCAGTTGCTGAATTGTTTTTTTCAGGACAGGAGCAGGCTGCGGAAATTGCATTAACTGAGGCGATTAAGTCTGGGGATCACAATAAACAGCATGGTGAAGTTTATCTAGTCGGCGGTGGCCCTGGAGATCCTGATTTGCTTACATTTCGGGCGTTGAGACTTATGCAACAATGTGATGTTTGTGTTTACGATAAGTTGGTTAGTAAAGAAGTGATGGAGTTGGTTCGCCGAGATGCTGAATTAATGTATGTTGGCAAGGCGCGAGACAGGCACACATTGCCACAGGAAGAAATTAATTCGTTATTAGTTCAGCTTGCCAAAGAAGGAAAACGTGTTTTGCGTTTGAAAGGTGGGGATCCATTCATTTTCGGACGAGGTGGCGAGGAAATCGAAACTCTCATGGAAAATGACGTGCCATTTCAAGTGGTGCCTGGGATTACTGCGGCGAATGGCGTTTCTACTTATGCTGGCATACCGCTCACCCATAGAGATTATGCTCAGTCTTGTATATTTACTACTGGCCATTTAAAACCTAGTGGCGACCAGCAGAAGCATTTGGTGGAGCTTGACTGGCCTGCCTTGGTGAGACCTAATCAAACGGTGGTAATTTACATGGGTCTAGTTGGATTAGAGGAGATATGTCTTCAATTGATTAAACATGGGTTGGAGTCGACCACGCCGGCAGCGGTTGTTCAACAAGGTACAACACCTAAGCAGAAAGTTGTTGTCGGAGATTTAAGTGATTTGGCAAGTTTGGTGAATTCTGCTCAGCTAAAGCCGCCTTGCTTGATTATTGTCGGCCATGTAGTTACCTTGCGGAAAAAACTTGCTTGGTTTGAGACAAAGCGTGATTAATTTAATGGAAGCGTAATTCTTACTTCTAGGCCGCCTTCTGGTCGGTTAATTAAATCTAATTTTCCTCTATGTAACTTTGTAATGCGATCACAAATTGCTAATCCAAGGCCGCTACCTTTTGTATTGCCCCTTGCAATATCAAGCCGCTCAAAGGGCCTTAGAAGTCTATTTTTATGAGCATCTGGAATGCCAGGTCCATTGTCTAAAACACTTACAATAATATTCTCTGCTTCAATTTTAGTTTTTATGATGACATCGCCCTTTCCGTATGCGAAGGCATTATCAATTAAATTACCCAAAAGTCTTTGCATTGCGAGTGGTCGTAATGCTATCAGGTGAGTAGGAGCGAGATTTAGGGTGAGTTTTCTTCCTGATCGAACATGCCTCTGATAAAGGGATTGAAGTAACTGGTTTAGGTCTAACATTTGTGTGGGTTCTCCCTCTACCCCCCGAACAAAGTCTAAGAATTGATTGATGATCCCATCCATGTCAGCGATGTCTTGAATCATCCCTTCCTTATATACCTTACATTGTTCGTCGGGGAGCATTTCAATGGCTAGACGGATTCTAGCAAGGGGAGTTCGCAAATCATGCGATACCCCAGCTAGTAAGAGTGTTCTTTCTGAATCAAGCAAGGCTAGTGACTCGGTCATTTGGTTAAAGGTGTGGCTTACTGCGCGAAGTTCATCCACCCCTTCTTCTGGCAGTTGCATTGGTGTTAGACCGCTTCGAATACGCTCTGCTGCTTTGACTAATAGCTTTAGTGGTCGATTAATTCTTGCTGCGATGAGATAGGCGCCTACCAAAGAAAGTAAAATAACCAATGCTCCCCAGTTGAGCCATTGCCAAGGAAAATGACGTTCTGCTTGCAGTCGAGGAATAACTACCCAGTAGTCGTCCTGATCAATATTAAAACTTATCCAGAGGCCAGGGACGCCAAAATGATTGATGGCGACAATCGTATCGCTACCTAAAGTATTGCGGATTTTTTTTGCAAGAATTTGAATGAAGGCGTCATTAGGCAGTGGTTCAATTTCTTCAAGCATATCTGCGGCATAAATGTGAACACCTTCCCTACCGGATAGTTCAGATAACAATGCAATTCGTCGATTTTCATGTGCGGCTAATAATGATGCTTTAGTATAGTTGACAATAGTGATTGCTTGTAAAGCGGCGGCATTTGCACGTGGCTCACGTTCAAAATAATCAAATAGCTTGAGTGCTGCAAATTGGCCGACTGTCAACAAAATGGCGATAAGCAACATTAAGCGAGCGAGTAGCGTACGTGGAAGAAGCTTCATTTTGGATCGAGTTTAATTGAATAGTTGGGCGTTTTAATGATTGCCCGCTTCGCCGTCGGGAACAAATACGTAACCAAATCCCCACATGGTTTGTAGGTAACGTGGATGAGCTGGGTCTGATTCAATCAGTCGACGTAAACGCGAGACTTGAACATCAATGCTTCGATCGAATACATCGAGCTCTCTACCGCGTGCTAGTTGCATCAATCTGTCACGCGAGAGAGGTTGTCTCGGGTGGTCAATAAACACTTTTAGCAAAGCGTACTCTCCGCTGGTGATTGTGATGTTTTCACCGTTTCGGCTTAAGCGGCGGGTTGATGGGTCGAATAAAAAATCTCCGAAAGTAAGGCTTCCTGAAGCAAGGCCAGGTGCGCTAGGCTCTGTGCGTATTTGTCTTCGCATGATTGCATTAATCCTAGCAAGCAATTCGCGAGGATTGAATGGTTTTGGTAAATAGTCATCAGCCCCCATTTCTAAGCCAATAATACGGTCTACTTCATCACCGCGTGCTGTTAGCATAATGATAGGCATAGCATTACCGTTAGATCTTAGGCGTCGACAAATTGCTAAACCATCCTCGCCAGGCAACATCAAATCAAGCACCAATAAATCAATATGCTCTTGTGCGAGCACGGTGTCCATTTCTGTAGAGTCGGCTACAGTTTTTATATTAAAGCCTTGTTCTGTTAGGTAGCGTTGCAATAACTCACGCATTCGAACATCATCGTCTACCATGAGTATTTTTTTTAAGTTTTGCGTTGGTGCTGGTGTGTTCATCTTAAAATCGCTCCATTAGCTTGCGTATTATTTATTGCTTATTATACGATTTGATGCGAGCTATTTTGTATATTAAATTAGTTACATTTTTTTACAAACACGCCTTTTTTTGAAACATTAGATTTACATTCGTATAGGATGATGACGAACTTGGCTAGAAGACTTCTCAAGTTACATCGTTCACGTTTTAGTAACTTGAACTAGGATAAAGTTACTAGGTCACAATCATTATTGGTATTGTTAATACGGTTAAAGGCGCATGTTATTCAATCAAAACTTTAATGTTTGTTGCAATTTAATAAGTCTAGAGGCGTTTAGTTTTTCTAAATTCAATCGCACTAATTTTATGTTGCGTCTTTTAGCTATTTTATTTTTGATTTTTTCAAGCTCTGAAATCATGATGGCTGGAACGCGTGATAACCAAAATAGCAATGATGAAGTTAGTAAACCTCAATCGACTGACGCCTCAAAATCTTCAAATGAACCTATTGGCGTCAATATGGACGAAAACATTCGATTGCGCCGTGACTTAGATGAATACTCACGTACAGTTGATCCGGCTCATGTGCAAATTGAGGAGCGTCGTCGTGTAATGCATAAACGCTTGCAAGAGCGGTTTTCCGAGACAGATAGAGACAATGATGGGGCAATTTCTATTGAAGAGGCATATGACTTGATGCCTCAATTAGCGCGTCATTTTAGCGCTGTTGATTTGAACAGCGACCATTTAATTACCTTAGATGAGTTGGAAGCATTGCAGGCTAAGATTGCTGAACGTCAACGTGTGGCCACCTATAAAGCTGACACCCCTGAGCCGGATAATTCTAAGACAAAGAAGAAGTTAAGCAATATTAAAAATTCTAAAAATGCTTTATAAGCTATCTCAGATTCACTCTCGCCTTTTCTTGACATAATATTTTTAAAAATCTCATATCAAAACTTATAGTCCCTATAAAAGTGGAAAAAGTTTGATCTTGGATATATAGTATTGCTCAAGAAGCAAAAAGCTTCAGCTCAAATTAATATAAAAAGTTGGGTAAATTAATACCCAGGGGAAATAACATGGCAGGCTTTTTTTCAAAAGAGCGCATTATCGCGCCTTCTTCATATAATCGTTGGCTTATTCCGCCCGCAGCTTTAGCGGTACACCTATGTATTGGCATGGCTTATGGTTTTTCAGTATTTTGGAAACCACTTGGTAAAGCATTAATGGGTGCGGATGGCAAACCACTTGCCGAATGTGCTGCTGGCGCCACTACTTTCGCTGAAAAATTAAGTGGTACAGGACGTGCATTATTTGCGACTGACTGTAATTGGACCCAATTTGATTTGGGCTGGATGTACACATTATTCTTTGTGTTACTTGGATGCTCTGCAGCCCTTTGGGGTGGTTGGTTGGAACGCTCAGGTCCTCGCAAGGCAGGCTCTGTTGCAACGTTATGTTGGGTTGGGGGCTTGCTCTTTTCTGCATTTGGCGTTTATACCCATCAGCTTTGGATGATGTGGCTTGGATCTGGAGTGATTGGTGGGGTTGGGCTTGGGTTAGGTTATATCTCACCTGTTTCTACACTCATTAAATGGTTCCCAGATCATCGTGGGATGGCTGCGGGACTAGCTATTATGGGATTTGGCGGTGGCGCTTTAGTCGGATCACCATTAGCCACTAAACTAATGTCTTATTTTGCTAGCCCAACAGAGGTTGGCGTCTGGCAAACATTTTTAGTGCTCGCAGTCGTATATGCATTATTTATGATCTGTGGCTCATTAGGCTACCGCGTACCCCCAACAGGTTGGCAGCCGGCAGGTTGGAAGCCTGTAGCAACAAAGGCGACTAATGGGATGATTGCGACGCGCCATGTACATCTTAAAAATGCTCATAAAACTCCACAGTTTTGGCTTCTTTGGCTGGTGCTTTGTATGAACGTTTCAGCGAGTATAGGTATTATTGGCGCAGCTGCACCAATGTTACAAGAAACCTTTGGTGGGATCTTGATTCATCAACCTGATATTGGTTTTGCGGATATTAAGAAAGATGACGCACTGACTGCTGCGGCCGCAGCAATTGCGGCAGGGTTTGTTGGTTTAATTTCTCTTTTTAACATTTTTGGTCGCATCGCTTGGGCAACTTCATCTGATAAGCTCGGTCGCAAACAAACTTACTTTATCTTTTTTGTACTGGGTGCATTGCTCTACTCATTAGCAAGATATGGTGCAGATGTGAAATCGTTAACGATTTTTGGTGCGTCTTTATGCATTATTGTTTCGATGTATGGTGGTGGTTTTGCAACGATTCCAGCCTACTTGGCGGATATGTTTGGTACGCAGTTTGTGGGGGCAATCCATGGGCGCTTGCTTACTGCATGGTCAACAGCTGGTATTTTAGGCCCTGTGATCGTGAACTATATGCATGATGTTCGTAAAGAAGCCGGGGTGCCATTCGATCAAATCTATGCCCCTATTTTCTATGTGTTAGCTGGGATGTTGGTGGTGGGCTTTGTCGCGAACTTGTTAGTCCGACCGGTCGCTGATAAATACTTCATGACAGACACTGAATTAGCAGCAGAAAAGAAATTAGCGCATGAGCAAGCGGCACCAGTAAAAAAAGGAGGATCTACAGTAGCAATTGGTGGATCAGCTATTGCAGCAGTTGCTTGGCTTGCTGTATTAATTCCAATTGGCTATGGTGTGTGGAGCACGATAGAAAAGGCATGGGCATTATTTAGTTAATATTGCCCTAGAAGCAAATAAGGGGCGAAGTCGCCCCTTATTTATTTTAAGTGAACGAAACGCTTGACTGATGTACGTTCGTACAGTATCGTTAAGTCTATGGCAAATGATATAGACTACTTAGGCAAGCTTCAGGATTATTATGCAGATCATAAAATCTTGCCCTCTTATGCCGTAATTGCACAATTATTAGGCTTCAAGTCTAAAAATGCAGTGACAGCCTTGGTGGCAAGACTTAAGTTGTTGAGCTTCATTGAGTCGGCGCCTGATGGTAGATTAAAACCAGGACGGCGGTTTTTTGATCGCGTGCTGGCGGAGAGTACTGTGCAAGCTGGATTTGCAACTGCGGCCTTAAGCGACAGAAATGAGGCTTTGAGTATTGATGATTACTTGATTGAGCGCCCGTCAGATACGGTGTTAATTACTGTGAAGGGTGACTCGATGATAGATGCGGGCATTTTTCAGGGAGATGTTGTGATCATCGAGAAAAAACAAACCGCAAACATAGGCGAGATTGTTGTCGCAATTGTAGATAATGAATTCACGCTTAAAACACTCGGACGAGAAGGTAAAGAGTTTGTTCTTTATCCTGCCAACAAAGCTTTCCCAACGATTCGACCTCAAGGCCAGTTGGAGATTTTTGGCGTGGTCGTCGGCCAATTTAGAAAATACTAGTCCTATATCAGTTGATACATCAGCTCTTTAGAGGTGTCTTTGTATCCCGCCTGGACTAATAATGCGGCTTCAATATATCTGCTTATCATATTTCTGAGTGCAGGCAATTCATCTAACTGATAAAAGTGCTTAGGAAATTTGTGACCTAGCCATGCGTAAAGGCTGATGTCTTTGCTTAAGTCCTCAGCTTCCTCCAGATGTTTGGGGCTACTCGAATTTAGCCAAGCAATATTGCTAGGAAGTGCTTTGGTTTGATGATGCGCTACGCAATCCAAACAGTTTAAAAAGTAATCTTTTTCGCTAGACTTGTCCCAGCCAACAGGTGCAGTTGAGAAGATAAATTTGTCTTTTAAATTGAGCTTGGGCGCATGTTCATCGACTAGAAGCGCTAGCTGAGTTTGAGTTTTTAAGGGGGCAATTTCAAAGAAATCGCTATTGATGCTGATGCGTTCAGAAAAATAGGTAAGGATTTCGCTAATTTTAAGGGTATGAAGTTTTTCTGCGATTTCTGTTAGATGTTGAAAGCTTGGGGATATAGGAAGCTTTTCTAAGTGAGCTAAATCGGAAGTGGTTAGCATGTGTTCAAGATGGATTAGCTCATCGTCTTCAAAAGCAGTGACAAAGCCAGTTTCGTAAATGCCAAACCGACCTGCGCGACCTGCAATTTGACGGACCTCTGTGGCATTAATGGGGCGGCTGGCAACGCCATCAAACTTATCTATAGTAGAAAAAATTATCCGACGTATGGGTAAGTTAAGACCCATCCCAATAGCGTCAGTCGCCACTAAGATGTCGGCATTGCCTTCACAAAATCGTTTAGATTCGGTACGTCTTACTTCGGGAGATAAAGCCCCATAAATGGAGGCAACACCATGGCCCCATTGCCGGAATCTTGCGCTTAGGGTGAGTACATCCTTGCGACTGAAGGCAATGATCGCATCGCCTTTTTGCAGTTTCCCTTTGAGGTTGAAGCGATTATATTTTTTACCGCTTAGGCCCTCATGCTCAAGTAATAAAGGCGTTTTTCTTTCTAAATGCGTTATATCGTAAGCTTCACCTAGTGCTTTAATAGCGCTAACGCATGGTGCAGTCACACTGTTAGCGCCACAAACAAAAACCTCTTTAGCTGGCGCCCCTATTAGCGCGGCAGTCCAAGCATAGCCTCTCGCTTCGTCTTGTAGCATTTGAATTTCATCAATAATGGCAACATCTACCGCCTGAATAGGATTCATCATCTCGATTGTGCAAGCGGTATGTTTTGCCCCAGGAATGACCTGTCGTTCTTCGCCTGTAATTAAGTTGCAAGGTACGCCAGCCTCCATCAGCCGGTCGCGTATTTCCATGGCCAATAAACGAAGGGGAGCGAGGTAAATGCCTGATTTTGCTGCTTGTAGTTTGAGTAAAGCTTGATATGTTTTACCAGAGTTGGTGGGGCCTAAATGGAAGTGAATATGCCGATTTAAGCTCCGTGCTACTTTGAAACTATTGGGAAAATCATGCAGCGCGAGCGTCTCTGTCAGTTGCTTATGCATTCTCTAACCATACAAGCTCTTGTTCAGTAAACCCAGCGGCCAACCTTGCTTGATGATTGAAAGGTTTTCTTGGCGTTGGCGCTTCATATTGCTGGGCAAGCTCGGCATAAGTATTAATTGGGTCAAGGTTACGTGTTTTGCATAGCCAATTAAACCAATGATTTCCAATCGAAACATGGCCAATCTCATCTCGTAGAATAATATCTAAAATGCCAGCCGCTTCCATATCCCCAACTTGAGCGACTTTAGAGCGCAGTGGTGGAGAAGCATCTAGTCCACGTGCTTCCATGGTCCGAGGAACTAATGCGATCCTGGCTAAGATATCATCTGCTGTTCTTGCTGCCATCTCCCATAAACTATTGTGTGCAGGGAAGTCGCCATAAATATAGCCCATTTTGATTAGGTGGTCATTTAATAAAGTAAAGTGATAAGCCTCCTCAGCGGCTACTTTAAGCCAGTCACTGTAATATTGCTCTGGCATGTTAGCAAATCTCCAGATGACATCTAATGCTAAATTAATTGCATTAAATTCAATGTGTGCAAGGGCATGAATCATCACCGCACGGCCTTCTAAGGTTCTCATGTTACGGCGTTTTACATCCTTTGGCGACACTAGATCTGGCTTGGTTGGCTTTCCAGGAATGTTATTTGGCGGCCTAAATAAGACCTTGGTATCCAGGTTACAATTGCCCGACTGCCAAGCGGAGATTAAATCATTAACGAACTTTGTTTTCTGTAAGAAATCAGTTTGCGCTAGACAAATAAGCGCCTGTGCACGAAGTTCCATCTGGCATACTTTCTAAATCAACTTTGCAAGTAAAAGCTCGGATTTAATATAAGCATAAAGAATGGGTGCAATTAATAATCCAGTAATGCCAAATAATGATTCCATGATTAGTAAAGCTAGCAGAAGCTCCCAAGCTGCCGCGTGTATTTTACTACCGACGATTTTCGCGTTAATAAAATATTCAAGTTTATGGACAGCCACTAAAAATAATAATGCGGCTATCGCGACTTTGAACGATACACCGATGCCAATAACCGTAATGAGGCTATTAGAAATTAAATTTCCGATTACAGGTAACAAGCCCGCAAAGAAGGTTACGACAACTAAGGTTTTGTTATAAGGTAAATTGAACCCGAAATGCGGCAATACAATCAATAAAAAGATGCCCGTGAGGAGGGTATTGATTGCTGAAATTTTGATTTGTGCAAATACGATATTTTCGAAAGCTTTTCCAAATAATTGAATACGTTCTCGCAT
>CAJBIA010000068.1 GCA_903953055.1 uncultured Methylophilaceae bacterium | reverse complement strand
CTGAACAGTTCTAATATAGTCATGCGCAAGATCAATACCGACGATATCTTGCTGAACAGGCGCTGATGAGTAAAGATTACTTCTCAACTTATCGATTAATTTTTTAAACACTTTTTCCTGACTTTAATTTTTATGAATCTATGTACGATTTAAATATATCTATTATTTTTTATATCACACGTCGCTGACAGAAATTTTCTTTTCCATCGAGAGCGTTTTCATATAATTTTCCATGACAATCATTCCCTCACCCCTTGCGGTTTGCATAATGTTGGGGATCTGAAAAACCTTATTTTCTCTCACCAAGTTTCTGATAGCAGTGTTACATATCATCAGCTCAAATGCAGCGACTCTTCCCGCTATATCGATACGCTTGATCAGTCGCTGAGTTAATACGCAACGAAGGGATGATGCCAGTTGTGAACGTATCTGCTCTTGCTGTGCCGGGGGAAAAACATCAATAATTCGAGTAATCGTTGATGGCGCATTATTGGTATGCAGCGTACCGAAAACCAAATGTCCTGTTTCTGCAGCAGTTAAAGCGAGTTGAATCGTCTCCAAATCTCGAAGCTCCCCAACCAAAATAACATCAGGATCTTCACGTAAAGATGCCCTCAAAGCTGACGCAAAGCTTTTAGTGTCTCGCCCAACCTCTCTTTGGCTCACAATACATGATTTAGAAACATGCTTAAATTCAACGGGGTCTTCAATCGTGATGACATGCCGCTTTTGTGTGGAGTTAATCACATCAATAATTGATGCAAGGGTAGTACTTTTTCCTGATCCTGTTGGTCCGGTAACGAGGACCAAACCCGTCTCCAATGTTGGGACGTTGCGGATATAAGCAGGAAGATTAAGGTCATCAAAACTAGGAATGTGAGAATCAATCCGTCTAAAAACTAATGCGATTTGACCGTTTTGCTGAAAAGCATTTATTCGAAAACGCAAACCATCTTGCTCTGCCGCAAAATCGTAATCTTTAGTTTCTACAAAACGAACAAACTCGACTTCCGATAGCTCTTCTTGAAGGAATGTCCTCATTTCCTCCGAAGAAACTACTTGTTCGAGTTGAACAATCTCACCATATTCGCGGTAAGCCAATTTTGCGCCGGCCTGCATATGGATATCAGACAGCTTGGTATTTCGGGTTAGCTCAAGGATTAGATCCCACATCTGAAACTCCTAGGGGCAAAAGCCTCTGCTTAAGCTATTTGAATGAATACAGGATTTCAATGGATTCAAAAGAACAACAAATTAAAATGGATCAACCAAAGCCTAAAACTCCTTAGCACATGCAAAACATCATTGTTTATAACATGCGCTAAGAAATTAGACTTAATTTTTATTCCGCAATAGAAATGTCGTCTTGTTTCATGTCGCCGCTAAGCGCCTTGTTACCATCACTGCGACCCAAACTTGTAATCAAAGTCATACCGCCAGAAGCGCTTGTTGCTAGCGACATATAGCCCCAAGAGGTTGAAGGCGTTGCAGCTGGCGCAACCCCTAAAATATCCGCTGCACTTGGAACATGAGGATTACCAAATTTATCTGTTAGGTATAAAGAAAAGTAAGTAACTGCATCTGTATTAACTGCGATAGGACAAGCCGCAATGCTCTTAGTTACGCCGGCTTTATTTACAAATGAAATGGCTGTTGTACCAGAATTACATTTGCTAATTTCAGCCATGATGTAATTTCGTGCATTCACATGATTTGTTTGAGCTGCATTATATCGTGCTTTGGCCTGAAAGCCCTGATAAGCAGGGATACCAACTGCAGATAGAATACCAATAATAGCAATTACCACAAGCAATTCGATCAAAGTAAAACCTTGCTGACGATTTTTAATTTGCATAATTAAACGCTTCCTTTTTATTTAATAAACTGACTAGAGAAGACTACATAGTTCTACTACTACTTTTTGTTTCAGATTATCATCATTTTTTTAGGCTGTAAACCATAAAAGCATTAAGATTCATGCTGCGAAGACAGAATAAATTTCTTTATGCAAACAGCATATAATGCGATATTGATTAACAATGACTTTAACTTAAGGAAATTACATTGAATTTACATTCGACTGAATTCCTAGATCTTGGTTTCCTAACGCTCACCGCAAGTATTTTTAGCGTCCTCATTCTGTTAGCAATCGTGATCGTTAAGGAATCAAATCTTAATGCGATAGGCATCAGCATTAAAACTACTTGCTTAATCGCAATCGTTTTATTTGCTCTTTCATGGATTATTTCTAACAATTACTTTCAACACAATTTCAATCAGTTTTATAGCATTGACCGTCAATCAGCCACCAACAAACAGAAAACATTAACCAACAAAATTAATGAAAAAGTAGAAGCCACTTCTGCGGAGGCGCAAATCCTCAGTAAAAGTGATCTTATCCGAGAAACTCTTCAACACAGCCTAACCCAATCACTTAAGCCAGAGGAGTTTAAGCAGGTTGGCAACTTATTAAATTTAGCCGCCGATCATTCCAAATCAGACACCGTGATCCTCATTAACTCGAATGGAGACTCTATCGCGACAAATGACAACGATCATGATTTCAACTTGATTGGGATCAGCTTTGCTGATCGTGACTTTTTCAATCTTGGTCATTTCAATAGAAAGTCAGTCACTTATTGGACTGAAACCCGAAAAAGTTCACCTGGTTTAATAATCGCCACCCCAATCTCCCAAGCAGGTAAATATATCGGCAGCGTAGTGTTCAAAGTTAACGTTACACAATTTGATCATTTAATTAGTGAATCACATGCATTTATCACTGATGCGAATGGTGTGATTTTGATGGCACAAGACAAACGACTTCAATTAAATATCTTAGGGAAATCTGAGGCATTACCAAGTAAGGTAATAAAGGAACGCTACGGGGTAGAAAGTTTAAAATCGCTCAAAATTAAACCTTGGCTTGGAAAAAACTTTCCTGAAATAGTCGTCATCAATAACAACAAAATCCCTGTCATTCTGAATTCAGCCCCTTTAATATATAGCGAACTCAAGCTATTTACAGCCGAACCTATCGATAAACTGAGCGGCATCGATACCAAAAGCAAAGTCCTCTTTGTGCTCGTTCTTGTTGGCGGATCAGCACTCTTGCTGATCATTTTAATTGCCTACTTTTTCTTCACACGATTAGTCAATTCAAAAAAAGAACTCGAAATTGCCGCGATGAGCTTCGAAGTTCAAGATGGCATTATGATTGCTGACGAGAGACTCATCGTCATTCGTATCAATCAAGCCCTGACAAAAATCACTGGATATGATGCAGAGGATTTAGTTGGTAAACAACTCCAATTGTTCGATTTATTGAAATTCAATGCTGCGCTAAATGAAGAGATATGGGAAGGCGTCAATGTAAACGGCAGTTGGACTGGTGAATTTGAAGATCTCAATAAATCTGGTGATCTCTACACAAAAAGCCTAGCGATTAGTCTTGTTAAGGACGCTAAGGGAAATAAGATCAATTACATTATTTCCATTCGTGATGTCACAGAGACCAAATGGATTAAAAGCCAAAACAACAAGTTATTATTTAGCGACATGCTAACAGGTCTTCCCAATCGACTTCAGTTGCAAAGTTATCTCATGCACGCGATTAATACCTGCAAAGCGAATGACAAAAAAGGCGCCGTACTTCTGGTTGATCTTGATGACTTCAAAAATCTTAACGATACCCTAGGGCACAATATTGGCGATCTTTACCTTAAGGAAATAGCCGATCGTTTGCAATCAAATGTCAGAATTAACGACATTGTCGGTCGATTGGGTGGGGATGAATTTATCATCATCTTAGAACATCTTAGCCCTGATGAAGCCGAAGCAATTAGAGCCGTAAAATTAATCAGCAATAAGATACTCTCTAAATTAAGTGAGCCTTGCCTTTTAGAAACACACCGCTATCAAGGCCAATGTAGTATTGGGGTCACGCTATTTGGCGGCACTAATGTGGAAGTTGGCAACCTATTAAAACAGGCCGAAATTTGCATGTTCGAAGCTAAAAATAAAGGCCGAAATAATGTACAGATATTCGAACCACAAATGGAGCAAGTTGTTTTTGACAAAGCGAGCTTACTAAGAGATTTACAACTTGCTGTTAAAAAGAAACAACTTGAGCTTTACTATCAAATACAAGTAGACAGCGCCAAAAACCTTTTTGGCGTCGAAGCGCTCGTTCGCTGGATTCATCCTCAAAAAGGGGTCATTTCACCGATAGAATTTATTCCTTTAGCTGAGGAAACTGGACTCATTGTCCCGATTGGCGAATGGGTGCTTGATAAAGCCTGTGCACAGATTAAGACTTGGGAAGTTGACGAAAAAACAAAGCATCTAGTCATTTCCGTCAATGTCAGTAGCAAACAAATGCATGACGAAAAATTCCCAGCGCAAGTTCGCAAAACAATCCAAAAACATCAAATTAATCCAAAAAATCTTAAACTAGAACTCACAGAGAGCAGCCTTCTAGAAGGCATCGAGGAGAATGCGACTACCATGAGTTTGCTTAAAAAAGACGGGGTACAACTTTCATTAGATGACTTTGGAACGGGCTATTCAAGTCTCCAATATCTAAAACAACTTCCTCTTGATGAACTTAAAATTGATCGTTCTTTCGTCAAAGACATCACCTCGGACAATCAAGATCGCTCTATCGTTAAAACGATCATCACGCTTGCAGAAAGTGTAGGAATGTCAGTGCTTGCAGAAGGGGTTGAAACTGAAGAACAATTAGAAGTCTTACTTAAAAACGGCTGCCAACGTTTTCAGGGCTACCTCTTTGGCAGCCCTCTTCCCATAGCTAAATTGATGGAAACATTAAAATCCAACTAGATTTAGTTAGCGCGATACTCGCTATTGGTCGTATGACAAGACTCACACTCTTGTGGGCTTGAGTTTGGACGGTACTTACCAGACAAATGGGTATATGGTCTAAGCGGAATCCATGACTTGTTACTATGACACTGATCACACTCTCTTGTAGTCAAAAAGTGATTAGGCGCCTTAAATTCAATGTCTTGATTGGCTTGGCTATGGCATGAAGAACATCTTTGCTCAACTGGGGCATCACGATGAATTTGTTCGGGGGTGAATTCAAAGATTTGTTTTTCAGGCACGCCTACTGAAGGAGCGACAATTGATTGATCCTTTGGTGCAGCGGATGCCACATTAATTGAGACCGCTAACAGAGCCAGCAGAAATACTCGCAACATCTTCATATCTTTCCCTAAATTATTGTTTAGCACCCATCATCCGCTTAGCTTCCTCAATACTTCCTGATGCTTGCTTAGAGGTCTCTGGGTCCAGGTCAGGCGTCTTGAGGATTTTCTCCCAACTCTCAATGGCCACTTTATACTCCTTATGATTAAAAGCAATGGTTGCTTTTAACATAAGGGATTTGACATGGTGAGGATTGACAGAAAGTGCTTTATCGACAAGCGCAATCGACTTCTGATCGAACACGCCATTATTGGTCATGGCAATGGCATCCGCATAATCTGCTAATAAGTCCGGATCCTTATCCATGACTGATGATGCTTTTTCAAATGCTGGCAAAGCCTCTTTATGACGTTTTAATTCCACATAGGTCCGTGCGAGCAGTGCCCAACCATCAGGATGATCAGGATTCTTTTCCAATTTCTCAGCTAATTTTGCCGCAAGCTGGCTCAAGTCCATATTCATGGCGTTGGCAGAAGGATGCCCTGGTGGCATGGAAGATGGTGCTGCTGGCATGCTTGCTAATGATGGTTGTACAGCAACATCTGGGTGGCCAATTTTTTGGTACGCAAGAACAGCAATCAAAGGAAGTCCTACAACCACAGCAAACACAATCACTTTCTTATTGCCAAGCTTAGGCTTCAATATTGGTAACAAAACAAATGCGAGTGCAACTAATGATAGAAAAGCAGCCAATAGCCAAAATGTCATAAGGAACCTTAATTATTTAAACAATGTTGTGAAATAGTTTTTATTTTTCAGACAAGCAATTGGATCATTAATTCGTTTAGCATTAATAATCAAAACGAGATTTTGTTATCGAATATCCCAACGATACCCTAGGAATATTGCCTCGCGCCAAGTATCAGTGGTAGTTACAGCTACTGGATCATTGGTATGCGTGTAATCTGCCATCAACTCAGCCTCTAAAGACATATTATCTTTTAAGTAATAATTAATACGAACACTTGGGGTCGCTTTCCAACTCGTGAGGTTAGTATTCCGGCTTTCATGGTAGTACCTTAGGGTCCCATCAATACGCCATTTCTCATGAAGGGTTAGCGAGTCTGT
>CAJBIA010000067.1 GCA_903953055.1 uncultured Methylophilaceae bacterium | reverse complement strand
TGAGGATTTCTTCAATTTGTTGCACGATATTGATCACAGGCTGATTACCGGTATCCACAATATGTTCTGCCACTTCAAGATATAAGGGATCTCGCTCCGCAAAAAGTTGTTCAAGCTTCATCTTTGGGTTGTTGTTTTGTAATAGTGGCCGATTACGGTCAAAGCGCGTGCGTAAAAATAAGTCTTGAACACTAGCACGCAAGTAAATCACGTGACCACGACTGGCTAAATGCTGACGATTGTTAGCAGAGAGCACGGCGCCCCCTCCGGTTGCCAGGACAATATTGGGCAATTGCGTAAGCTCATCAATCATGCTGACCTCCCGCTTACGAAAGCCAGCCTCACCCTCCATTTCAAAAATGGTGGGGACACGCACCCCGGTGCGCTTCTCAATCTCTTGGTCTGTATCATAAAAATCCAATCCAAGATTCTTAGCTAAATAACGCCCAACAGTGGTCTTACCCGCACCCATCAGGCCAACAAAGAAGATGTTCCGCAATCTACCAATCCATTCAGGCAAAAAGTCTGCCTTATACTTATATATACGATCTATTTTATGACAATCCTATTGGATTGTCAGATATTGCTCACTTTTAAATTTAATTTTTAGTTTATTCCTCAAGCCACATATAATTAAGTGTCTTCATCCCCCTGGTGCGCATTTCATTCATGTTCCTAAAAAATTGGTGGTTATTTTTTGTGATGTCTTTTTTAGCGATGCTCGCCGTCGTTGCCCTGATGATTGGGCTCGGCGCTGCCCTCATCTATCCGGACCTCCCATCGCTAGAGGCCCTCACCAACTATCAACCTAAATTACCACTGCGCGTCTACTCCGAAGATGGGTATTTGTTAGCCGAGTACGGCGAAGAGCGTCGCGCCTTTGTGGATATCGCCAACGTCCCCAAAAACATGAAATCTGCCGTGATTGCCATTGAAGATATCCGTTTTTACCAGCACGGCGGTATCGATACCAAAGGCATCCTTCGTGCCGCAGTTAACAATGTGACCGGCGGCTCTAAAGAAGGCGCGAGTACCATCACCATGCAGGTTGCCCGCAACTTCTTTTTGTCCAGCGAACGCAGCTTCACGCGCAAGCTCAATGAAGCCATGCTGGCCATTAAAATTGAGCACAGCCTCCCTAAGGATAAAATTTTAGAACTCTACATTAACCAAATCTACTTAGGTCAACGTGCATATGGCTTTGCGGCCGCCGCCCAGGTGTATTATGGAAAACCATTAGACAAGCTCAACCTAGCCGAAACAGCGCTTCTAGCGGGTCTACCAAAAGCCCCTTCTAGCTACAATCCGTTTGTCCACCCTAAACGTGCGATTAAGCGTCAACATCAGGTCTTACTCGACATGCGTCGCTATGGCTTTATTGATGAAGCCACTTATCAAGATGCACTCAAACAGCCCTTACGCTTCAAAGCTTCTCAGCAATCGCGTGACTTAGCTGCTGACTATGTGGGAGAAATTGTGCGTCAAACGATGTACGAGCGTTACCAAGATCAAATTTATAGCAGCGGTCTCAAGGTCTACACCACCATCCTCAAGAGCAGTCAAGAAGCCGCCAACACAGCAATTGCGCAAGGCATCATGGAATATGATTTACGCCATGGCTACCGCGGTCCTGAGGGCTACATCGCAACCAGTGAAATGGTCGGAGAAAATGCCAATCAAAATATGGAAAAAGCCATTGATGCGATCGAAACCTTTGGCGGGCTATCTCCAGCGGTTGTCACAAAAATCACCGAAAAATCTCTACATGTTCACACGGTAAGCGGAGAGGATGTTCAAATTGAAGGGGAAGGATTAAGTCTTGTCAGTAAAGTACTCCATGATCCAAAAGCCTCTGAAAAGCTCAAAATTAAAGTAGGCTCTATCGTTCGCGTAATTAAAAATGGCGAGGCGTGGAAGATCACGCAACTCCCACAAGTAGAGTCCGCGTTCGTTTCGCTTGATCCTACAACTGGGGCTGTCCGCGCATTAGTAGGTGGATTCGACTTTAATCGAAATAAGTTCAACCATGTGACCCAAGCTTGGCGTCAACCAGGTTCTAGCTTTAAGCCATTTATTTATTCGGCGGCCCTAGAAAAAGGCTTCACCCCCGCCAGCATCATTGATGATGCCCCCATCTCATTTCCAGCCAGTTTTACAGGCAGCGGCGAGAGTTGGGAGCCGCATAACTTCGATAACAAATATGAAGGTCCCATGCGTTTAAGGACGGCGCTCACCAAATCTAAAAACATGGTCTCCATTCGCGTCTTAAATAGCATCGGGGTTGGCTATGCCCAAGACTATATTACTCACTTTGGTTTTGCTGCCAAGGACCATCCTGCCTACCTCACCATGGCCTTAGGGGCCGGCTCTGTCACCCCTTGGCAGATGGCTGAGGCTTATGCAGTCTTTGCTAATGGTGGCTACCGTGTGACCCCCTTCATCATTAATCATATTGAAGACAGCAAAGGTAAACTGATTGAAGAAGCCAAGATTATTGAGGCAGGGAATGGGGCCGAACGCGTCATCGATGAACGTAATGCCTTCTTAATGACTTCCATGATGCAAGACGTCACCCGCATTGGGACTGCGGCTAAAGCACGGCAATTGGGAAGAAGTGATGTCGCTGGTAAAACCGGGACGACCAATAACCATATTGATACCTGGTTTGCGGGCTTTAACCCCAAACAGGTGGCCGTGGTATGGATGGGCTATGATAAACCCCAATCCCTAGGCGCGACTGAAACAGGGGGCTCTGCTGCTCTGCCTATCTGGATTAAGTACATGGCTAGCGCACTCAAAGGAACGCCAGATGTCCCACTCAATGAACCAGATGGGGTGAACTCCATTAGAATTAATCTCAAAACAGGGGCCAAGGCAAACGAAGATGAAACTGGCTTCTATGAATATTTCTATGAAGAATATCCCCCGCCAGAGAAAAATGCGGCTGGCAGTGGCGCCACGATCGCCAATGATGCGACAGACACGAATTCACTTTATTAGATAAAGTCCAATGGCAAAAGAAATGGGTGGCCGACAATCTCAACTGCGTCAATTAGTGGCGCAGCAAGCAGCCCGCATGATGGCCGAGGATGGCGTTTCTGATTTCGGCTACGCTAAGAAGAAGGCGGGACGACAGCTCGGAATTGTCGATGCCAATTGCCTGCCATCAAATGCTGAGATTGAAGAAGAAATTCGGCTATTTCACGAAATTTATAATAGCGAAGACCAACCGAAAGCGCTTAGACAACTTCGCGAAGATGCGCTTGCGACCATGCAAATTTTCAATCGCTTTCACCCCCATCTCACCGGCAGTGTATTAGATGGCACGGCTGGCCAATATGCAGAAACCCATATTCATTTGTTTGCAGATAGCGCAAAGGATGTCGAGATTTTTTTGCTCAACCAGCAAATCCCTTACGATAGCGATGAAAAATCTTACCGGGTCAGAGATAAAAAATCAGGGGAAAAGAAGGGCGGGGAGCGCATGAAAGTCCCCACCTTCACGCTAGAGGGGCCAAACGGTTTTATAAAGCTCAGTGTGTTTGAATTTGATGACATCCGGTTCTCAACTAAACACCCTAGCAATGGAGGGAGTGCGGACCGACTCGATACTGAAAGCCTAAAAGCCTTGCTGGCTATTTAAGCCAGCGCGCAATATCCATCGCGTAGTAAGTTAAAATTCCATCCGCCCCAGCACGTTTAAATCCAAGCATCGCCTCCAACACACAAGCCTTTTCGTCTAACCAGCCATTTTGAGACGCCGCCTTCAACATCGCATATTCACCGCTCACGTGGTAAGCGTAAGTCGGCACGCCAAACTCTTCTTTGACGCGGCGGACGATATCTAAATAAGGCATCCCCGGTTTGACCATGACCATGTCGGCGCCCTCTTCAATATCTAGG
>CAJBIA010000066.1 GCA_903953055.1 uncultured Methylophilaceae bacterium | reverse complement strand
CGCTTAGACTTATCTTTTAAACTAAAAGCGTTTCCAATGGCTTTTGCAAAAGAAACCGCAATAAAATAAAGAAGTGCTGACTGTAAAACACCACGTACAACTGCAATAAATAAATGATGAAAGGAGTCCGCAGTAATGCCATAAATAAAGTTCGGCCACAAATTCAACATTCCAATAACTGAGATTACAATCATCCCATCAGGCCCTCTCTTCGAGAATATATCTATGGAGGCAAACAAAATAAAACACAAAGCAAAATAAATCAGAATAGATAAATTGCCGAACAACACCAAACCTTGTGCAAATACAGAACCAGTTCTTAACCCGCTAAGAGGAGTTCCAACTGCATAATGGGAAATCACATCCCCCATAGACAGCAAAAGATAACGTTTATCAACATCTATTTTTAATGCATCAAGAAAAGGTTGTGGCAACGCTCCCCATAAAAAATCAACTGACTTGCGCAGAACTTCGTTAGATGAACGATCATTTATCAAGCTCGCAAAATAGATTTGAGAGTCATGGCGTTGAGTATTAACAAACCTTCCCATTAAAGGGTTGGCAACATAAAATTCACTAGATATTGTATGTTGCGCTTGCTGTATTTCTTGTTCGCGATAAACCTGAAGCTTTTCTGGAGTATTGAAAATTTCAATCGTGTTTGAAATCATTTTGATTGGAGAAATCTTACCTCGGTCAGTTCTGGCAATGCCCATAGCTGTAATAAGATCTGAAGCAGGAATAACAATTGCAGTAGTAACTAAGAAGACAATGACAAGACGAAGTAATAGAGTTGAGGTTAAACGCTTCCTGCTTCGCATAAGATTTAGAATGAATACCAATATCACCGTTACAAAACCTAGAAATAAAATGCCCCTGGCATTAAAAAACATGGCCAATAAAATAATGACTGCACTATGCAAAGCAAGAAAGTAGATAGCGATTCTTATGTTGCAATAATTTTTACCTTCTTGGTCGTAAAAGACAGGGATTAAAAAAGGGGCCCAAGCTAGGTAACTCAAACCATTTGCAACTGGAAATACATGTGAAAATAACAGACAAAAAACGCCCAAAACCCCAATGGTCCATAAAACTGATGGTGTTGGCGTGTCATACAGCCCCATCCGATCAAATAACCCTCTTAACATACCTACTTGTTGAGTGGTCGACGAATTAGCTTTTAGCCGATAAAAAATATGAGCAACAATTGCAATTACTTGAAAAAGCGTGAGCCAGGATAAAGTCTCAATCGGTTGTCGTAAATTTTCAGCAACAGGGGTCCCTGCTAATGATTGGGCCCATAACGCTCCAAGAGTTGTCGTAAAAGAAAAACCCAAAATAGCAAAGCTCGATAAGGGATGAGTTTCTAATGCACTACTCCATCGAATATAAAAGATACAAAAAAATGCCGAAAGTAAAATAATCATGCTTGCAGCAATATTGATCGTAGAGAAGTCAATAAAAAACTGTGCAATAAAAGCAAGCATCGTGATCAAAATGAGTAGGTTATTAATGAATTTTGAAATTATCATCCTGCAAT